>JAPVVU010000083.1 GCA_028571885.1 Gammaproteobacteria bacterium
CCGCTTCTTTAGCATTAAATGGTTGATGATAAACCGTCGAGCACTTTGTATGTTAGTTCAACAATTATTTAAACTGATAGGCTGACTCAATCTGTTCCCGCGTTAAAATACCATAGATATGCATTATTCCCGGAGTATTCATACGCTCAACATATAGTGCATCCAGATCAAGTTTGTCCAGTTCATTGAGCGCTTCTTCAAGCGTTGCCTGCAGATGTATTGGGGCAATGTCTATCCTTCTGGCTGGCATTTCCAGCAAATCAATCCATCCATCTTTGTCGTTACCTTCAGCATAGCTTTTCTCGTCCCCCTTCTCTCCCTGTTGTTCCAGATATTTGACCAGCTCAATGGCAGGCATTAATTGCTCATACTGATTGTCATTATTTGCAATGAGCAGCCATTCAGGATTTTCTGATAAGATATGCTCAATTTTCTCAGGCGAAATCTGTTGTTCCACTTGTGCAATCGCTTTATTCATCACACTGCCAACCCCAATTCTTCTTAAGGTTTGAGAAATTGGATTGGTGTAAGCATCCACTTCGTTTGCTTCAAGCACAGAGATAAAAAGTGATTTTTTTCGAAATAACTCACTGGCTGTCAAATTAGCAATGACTATTGCAATCATACCTGGCATTATGATTTGCGGACTATGAGTCAATTCCATAATTGCAGTCAGTGCCGCTAATGGTGCTTGCAAACTAGCCCCCATAACAGCCCCCATTCCCAATAAACTATAAAATCCGGCATCAACTTGTAATTCTGGAAATACCAGACGGATCAGTAAACCAAAAATACCCCCAAGACATGCGCCCATAAATAGTACAGGGCCTATCACGCCGCCTGGGATGCCTAAACCTATACTGGCAGCTGTTGCCAACAGCTTACAAACAAGCAGGATCAACAATGCGTTGAGAAGCATATCCCCTGCAAGAGTCTGACTTACTGTATCATAGCCAATACCCATAACACCGGGTTCTATAGTGGCAATCAATCCAACCAGGACACCTGCAAGCAGCAGCTTAGTTGAGAAGCCGAGTTTCCTGGACTGATGTGCCATTGATTTTAATAAACCAATAAAAAAAGCGGAAACAGTGCCTGCAAAAAGCCCCAGGATAATCACCAGAGGAATCTCGATAAGTGACCCTAGCTTTATCTCTGGAACAATAAAAGCAGCATCATTACCAAAAACAAAAATAGAGATTGATGTGGCGCTGCCTGCCGCCAGAATAATCGGCATCACGCTTACCAGGGTATATTCCATCATAACCACTTCTAAGGCAAAAATAACACCCGCTAGCGGCGTATCAAAAGAGGCCGCAATTCCTGCTGCAGTACCACAACCAACAAGGGTACGTATACTATTATGAGGCAATCCCAAAAACTGACCCACAAGGCTGCCGGATGCGGCACCAAGAAAAACATTAGGTCCTTCCCTGCCCACTGAATGTCCGGAAATGATAGCCGCAGCAGCACCAAAAAACTGTAGAAAAAACTCACGCAGGGTCAGATATCCCTGATGAAATACCATGCGTTCTATCACTCCGGCAACACCCAGCAGATGAATCCCTCTGGAAAAGAAATGAAAGACTAAAGCAATGATCAAACTGCCAATGACAGGATATAGAAACCGGGCTTCTACTGATAAAGCTTCATAGTTTTCACTGTTTCCCGGCAAAAGTCCTGACTGAACTTCCTCAACCAGCAGTCTGAACAAAACAATAATGCCACCGGTAAGAAGTCCCGTAAGCAAACCCAAGAATGCTAATTGTATTAAGGCATCAGGTCTGGAAAGATGAAGACGTAAGCTATCTAGTTGACGATGAGACCAGGACCATGAATCGGGCCTGTTTTTTTTAGTTGATGACATGGTTCATGTCATCAACTAACAATAGGGCCTGAACCCTGTTAAAACAATTCAATGTCATCTTTTTCTGCGGATATTGGGGAATTTTGAGTGCCTGAAATGGTATTTTTTCTGCTCTCAATATTGCTTGAATTGGGATTAATGACTGTCTCTGCCACATATTCATTTTCATCGGCTGTATGTACAAATTGTTCCACAATATCTTTGAGCTGCTCTGCCATAATTCTAAATTCATTACCTGAATTATAAGCATCCTGAGAGGTCTTAGCCATAGTTTGTGACATAACCTTTAGATTCGTCAGAGAGCTGCTCACGGTTTCATTGTCTTTTCGTTGCTGCTCGGTTGCATCTGCATTTTGCTGGTTCATAGCAGTAACCGAGGTTATATCCTTCACAATATTTTCAAATGCATCGCCCGTCTGAGAAGATAATTGAACTGTTTTTTCAGCATGCTCCTGCATGCTGTCCATTCTATTGACAACACTCACAGAAGCCTTTTGTAATTGTTCAATTTTTTCTTTAATGACAACGGTTTCTTCCTGAATTTTGTGTGACAGGCTTCTCACTTCATCGGCAACTACGGCAAAACCTCTTCCCACGTCTCCGGCTCTGGCTGCCTCAATTGCCGCATTAAGTGCCAGCAGGTTTGTTTGCTCAGAAATACTTTGAATCGCCTGAATCACAGAACTGATACTCTCAGTATCTTTTGCCAGCTCATTAACCACACCCGAAGAGCTTTCTACTTCTGCAGCAATCAGCTGTACTGATTCAATTGCCTGTTGCACAATGTGACGACCATTTTCTGCAGCTGATTTCGCCTCTTCAACGGATTGTACAGCAGCACCTGTATTCTGAGCAATAGCGTCCATTTGTTCAGACATTTTGTTATTAATATCTGATACCTCTGAGACCTGTCTTTCCTGAGCGTTAGAAAAATCCAGAGCGCACTCAGTAAGGCTGCTCATTTTAGAGGCCTCTTCTGCCAGATTACTTGATGACAGTATCACCATATCAACCACTCGTTTAATTTTTGCGACAAAGATATTAAAGTCAATGGCCAGTGCCGACAATTCATCCTTTCCAGCTTCATCAAGCAAGTGTCCCAGACCGCCGCCTGAGGAGATTTTATGCATCGCTTCCTGTGTTGTAATAAGGCGCTTAGAAACCAATAAATTAAGAGTAATAATAATTATAGCCGCCCCGATAAGGCTGAAAATAGCAATAAGTAATGTCATATTAGAAAACTGCTCAATATCTTCCAGTAAAGCATCTATCTGAGAATCCGCACGTGTCTGTTCTTTGTTGATAACCTGACCAATTGACTGCTGGATTGTATTCAATAAAGGGCCTAATTCATTACGAATTAATTGCGAGTCTTTACGCCAGTTACTGCCGCTATGAATGATAATCAGTTCATCCAGAGCCTGTTGATAAGTGACAATAAGAGCTTCTAACTCATCCAGACCGTTCGACTGTTCAAAGGTTAAATCATCCGACAATTCCGACAGACGTGCTATTTTCTCTTTTAATATATTCAATTGAAGAGAATAGTCCTGAGCAAATATTTTATTACGATAGGTGAGAAAAACTGTGATATTACGGGATAAGCTGAGCCATTCACTGCGCACTTCAAAAATTGTCTTGAGAATATCCTTTCGCTGCTGTGTCAGCTCATCTTCTTCCTCTTCTGAATCTATCATGACACTGGTAATTTGCAGCACCTGATTAAATATTGGGCCAATTTTTTGCGCTGCTAATAATAATCCCGGTTTATTTAAATTATCATCCACACCAATTGTCATCACATTGACAAAACTTTTATCCAGTGTGTCCAGTTTTGTTTTAATTGATTCAAGTGACTGCACCATTTCCTGATGAGTATTTTTATGCGCTTCAAGTGCGGTGATGTGTTTTAACAGAGAATTAAGTGACTGGTGGTAGTCTTCCTGATAGTTTTTTTCTCGGGTTAACAGGTAAAGGCCGCTGCTGGCAGACATTTCAGAAATGCCTTCA
This sequence comes from Gammaproteobacteria bacterium, assembly GCA_028571885.1. Taxonomy (GTDB): domain Bacteria; phylum Pseudomonadota; class Gammaproteobacteria; order GRL18; family GRL18; genus GRL18. The sequence continues at coordinate 3,878 of JAPVVU010000083.1, forward strand.
CGAATACTTTGCAGATGAGCAATGATGGGTGTGCTTTGCTGAGTAACAGCAATAATAACGTCTTTTTGCTTATAGCCATTATAAATAAAAAGACTACTGCCAAGTAGTATGACTGATAGAAAAAATACAAATGATAATCGAAGTTTAAGTTTAACTGTTGTATCGAGTAAAATTTTTCTAAATAAGGTTTTTAACATCTAAAGCATTCCCCCGCCTCTAAGAACCACCAGCCAGAATAAAAATGACTCTTATTATAAAAACTTTTTTAAAAGCAGGTCATTTTAAGAAAAAGACTATTTTTCCTTTTATATCGGCACTATAAAAATATAGTTTAGTTTTTTAAAAACTTAAAGTCGGGGACACTGACATTTATCAATACAAGTGACTTCTATTGCATTTTTTGTAAAGCCTCAATGCGCTGTTCCAATGGAGGATGGGTCAAAAATAATGCTTTTAAACCATGAGCGACACCACCTGCAATACCAAAGGCAGCCATCTGATCAGGTAAATCCTCAGGTTCATGGGCCTGCTGCAGACGACGTAATGAGGCAATCATTTTCTGACGACCCGCCAGTTCAGCGCCGCCCCGATCAGCATGAAATTCTCGATGACGCGAGAACCACATGACAATAATGCTGGCCAGCACAGACAGTAGCAATTGTGCAATGATGCTGGTGATGTAATACGCCGGACCATGCCCTCGCTCTGTTTTAAACACGATTCTATCCACCAGATGACCGATAATTGTGGCGAAAAACATGACAAAGGTATTTACCACCCCCTGCAGCAATGCCATCGTGATCATATCACCATTAGCGACATGGCTGATTTCATGCCCCAGAACCGCTTCAACTTCATCCTGTGTCATGGCATTGAGCAGACCTGTACTTACAGCAACAAGGGCTGCATTTCGATTAGCACCTGTGGCAAAGGCATTGGGTTGGGGAGAATCAAAGATGCCAACCTCCGGGCGACCAATTCCCGCTTGATCTGCCTGACGATAAACCGTTTCCACTAACCAGCGTTCTGCATTGTTCGCAGGTTGTTCAATGGTATGCACTCCCATCGAGCGTTTTGCCATGGATTTTGACATAAACAGGGAAATAATTGAGCCGCTGAAACCCACGACTAACGACATAACCATAACAGCCGTTAAATTAAGATCGACACCATTTTCAGCCAGCATCCCCTGAAGCCCTAATAATTGAAAGACAATTCCAACTAAGGCCATAACCGCCATATTAGTGGCTAGAAATAAAAAAATTCTGCTCATTAAAGCATTCCTTCAATAATTAAATTTGAGTGGTTCTCAAGAGCCAGTCTCGTACAAACATTAGTACACTTAATAAGGTGTAAAAGTAATATTTCAAGCCATTGATAAGCGAAATAAAGCAATTAAGAGCGAATAATTAATGACCTGGTCTTTGTGTCCACAAATTGGACATCTGAACTGATTATTTGTTCCCTTTCAAGCACGAGAAGCAATAGTCAAGATATTAACACCCGACTTTTATTAAACAATGATTGAGTTTGTTTTCTGGATTGATTATAAACCGATTGTTGGCGAAGTCTTAGAAAAAAACGGACCCGTGATATTTACAACAAGGAAAAACAAGCAGGGCGGCAAACTGCTTTGAATGAGCAAAAAGGCTTTACGATATTTGAAATTTCACTCACCCCCGAACAGAACAGAACAGATAAAGCAGTTAAGATCAAACTGATAACCAAGGCTGTATGTTAAAAACTCATACAGCACTCAAAGATGATGATAATGAAGGATGAAGCAAAAACGGGTTATTAAACGGGGTTTCGAATAGTAACCCATCAGGTATTTCCAGCGATTTTTTTTAACTATCCCTCATAAACAATAATCGCTTATTGCCCTGGTGGATAACCCTGACCAGTATTATACGGATTTCCGCCATAACCACCACCTTGATAAGGGTTACCATAACCACCGCCATAAGGACGGCCATAAGGACGGCCATAAGGGCGACCATAACCCCGATTATCATGGGTTCTATTATATTTTCTGTTTTTGCTCCATGGCATTCCGCTATCACCACTCCAGGGCATTTTTCCGCTTCCATCACTCCAGGGCATTCCGCTACCACCGCCCCAGGGCATTCCGTTTCCACCCCATTTATTAGAATCCCAGTCCCTCCAGGCAGAACTGCCGCTATCCCAGAACGGATTATCACTTCCCCAGGGGGAATTACGACCACCCCACGGCATACCGCTGCTATCACTGTTACGGGAAGAATTATTGCGCCCCCAGGGAGTATCACTCCAGTCATTATTGTTGTATGGGCCACTATCATAGCGATAGTTGTCACCACCAAAATCATTACTACTAAAGCTGAGTGTTGAAGCAATTAACAATGAAGAACCAAGAATAAGTTTGGTTATTTTTTTCATAAAAACTCCTGTCTAGACCTTATTGTATAAATACACTAATATCTGATTAATTTATATTATTCGAACGAATATCTTTTTAAGCTCATTAACCTTAACTTTAACTTTAGTCGTTATCCGGTGATTTGTCTGCTTTATCTTGTGAGTGATAAGCGCTTTAAGATCAAGTTCTGTTAAGAGATCAAATATAAATGTTTTAAATTTAGAAAATGGTATTTGTTCCAGTACATCCCCTTGCTGACATTAGACAATTCCTTTCAGATTTAGTACAGTTAAAGATATTAAATTCCCCAATCCTCTCCATAATAATGGGTGATTTCATCCCCTTTTTTGATTTTTCTGATCGACATAACAGTGAAATCATCATAATAAGCAGCATTGGCATTATTATTATGATTAATATATTTGAAATCATCCAGAACTTTGTAGCCACGATCTTCTTCAATCCATAAAACATGGGGGCCATCTTTTTTGGCAGGTTTACATTCAAACTCACCAATCAATTCACCTTTTCTAATATCTCTGGAAGCAAATAATCCTTTACCATGAATTTCACTTTCTCCTACATAGACAGGAGGGATATGTAATGTTTTATTTTTCTTCATCTGTAATCCTACTTTTTGATTGAAATGAATAATCATCTAAATATATAAATTTTATCTTGTCTGTTAAATAGAGATGCTTATGGTTTTTGTGCAATAAAAGTAGCACGTTTTGGTGCAGGATAACCCTCAATCGTTTTATTTTCATCTTCCGGATCAAGAAAATCTTTTAATGATTCATAAGGCATCCAGTCAGTGGTTCGCTGTTCCTGTGTCGAGGTCTGATTGATATCAACCACCTTAATCTGTTCAAAGCCGCAACGTCGCAACCATTGAGTCATAGTATCAACTGTTGGTAAAAACCAGACATTACGCATTTTAGCATAACGATTATCCGGCAGCAGAGATTCACCTTTATGTCCATCAATGATCAAAGTCTCTAAAACCAGCTCGCCTTCCTTGCGTAAAGTACTTTTTAATTGCAGCAAATGATCAATTGGAGATCGCCGGTGATAGAAAACGCCCATTGAAAACACAGTATCAAATGCATTTAATGTGTTTGGTAACTGCTCAATACCAAAGGGTAATAGATGAACAGCTTTGTCCCCCACAAAATGCTTCACAGCCTGAAACTGTACCCAAAATAACCAGGATGGATCAATGCCGATCACCAGTCGGGCACCCTCACCATGCATCCGCCAGCAATGATAACCATTACCACAGCCAATATCTAATACCAGTCGATTTTTTAAAGGCGAAATATGATCTTTAATACGATTCCATTTCCAGTCAGAATGCCACTCTGTATTAATAAGAATATCATTGATCTGATAAGGCCCTTTACGCCAGGGTGATAGTTGCTTGAGAGAAGCTTCTAACTGCGCACTATCAATGGCATTGTCAGTGGTTATTTGCAGAATGTCGGCATTAAAATCCACAGCACAGTTTTCAACTGCTGGCAATTCAGTCAGAACATGACTCCAGCGAGCATAATCACCATGGCTTTGGGCAGGTAATTGTGCTAATTGTGCGGGCAACTGCTCAGCCCATTTTTCCAGTGCAGTATCCTGCATGGATTGATAAAGCGGTTCGTAACAAGAGAGATGATCTGACATATTTTTATATTAATGACTTATAACTTACGACTTACGACTTATTTCATTTAATCGCAATCAGGGATGAAAAATTAAAGCATTGGAACCATTGTTCTGTTTGTTTAAAACCAATTTGCTGCAGACGTATTTTATGTTGTTCCAGTGTTTCTGGTAACAGTACATTTTCCAGGGTTTGTCTTTTTTGACTAATTTCTAACTTACTATAACCATTCGCTTTTTTAAAAAAATGGTGCATATCAATCAGCAATTTCTGCTGCTCAGTATCAGTATAGTTTAATTTTTCTGACAAAATAAGAATGCCGCCTGTTCTCATCCCCTGATATATTTTTGCCAGTAGGCTTGAGCGCTGTTCAAGGGCAATAAATTGCAGAGTGAAATTCATCACAACCACTGAAGCATTGTTGATATCAACAAAATTTATATCATCACAGATAAAATCAATACAGCTGATATCACTGCCATCGGGATCACTTTGTTTCAGTAGTATCTGTGCTTTTTGCAGCATAGCCTGAGAATTATCAACCGCAATAATTCGCAATGAACTATCCTTCACAGACGGCGTTTCTACCAGCTGAGCGTTTTCAAACCTGGCATTTATTGACCTGGCCATTGATAAAGAAGAAGCACCTAATGAACATCCCAAATCATAACAATTACTGCCAGCCTGATAAAATTCGGCCGATAAAATACCCGTCATAGCCACGATACTGGCATAGCCTGGTACTGAACGATTAATCATATCAGGAAAAACATTGGCCACTTTTTCATCAAAATTAAAGTCGACTAATTTTTCTAACGGTCTTGAATATAAAGTATCTTTGTCCTTTACTGCCTTCATTTCAACTCCGATCTTATTTCAGCTCTGCAAAAAGATCATGTTCACTATTATCAACAATTTCTACATCAATAAAGTCACCTGGATTGAGCCCTGCAGTTTGATCGATTTGTGAATCTTCCAGGGCATCAATAAAGACTAAACCATCGACTTCAGGCGCATCAGCGGCACTGCGGGCAATAAGTCCTTTTTCATCAATTGAATCAATGATAACTCGCATCGATTGCCCGACTTTGGCCTGTAATTTGTTGAAGCTGATCTCAGACTGAAGTTCCATCAAACGCGCAAGACGTTCTTCTTTTAATTCTTCAGGCACAGGATTGGCCAGTTTATTTGCTGCCGCACCCTCTACCGGTGAATATTTAAAGGCACCCACGCGATCAAATTGAATTTCTTTAGTAAAACTTAATAAATCTTCAAAATCCTGTTCTGTTTCTCCGGGAAAACCGACAATGAATGTACTTCTCAAAGTAATGTCCGGACAAACATCACGCCAGGAGGCGATGCGTTTCAGCATATTTTCAGTGTTGGCAGGACGTTTCATGGCTCGCAGAATACTCGGAGAAGAATGCTGTAAAGGTACATCCAGATAAGGTAAAATTTTACCTTCCGCCATTAGAGGGATCACATCATCAACATGCGGGTAAGGATACACATAATGCATACGTACCCAGGCATCCAGATCACCTAAAGCAGAAGCCAGTTCTTTAAATCGGGTTTTAACAGGTTTGCCCTGATAAAAACCCATTTGATATTTTGTATCCAGACCATAGGCTGAGGTATCTTGTGAAACCACCAGCAATTCACGCACACCTGCATGAACCAGATTTTCAGCTTCCTGCAATACATCACCAATGGGCCGACTGACCAATTTTCCCCGTAAAGAGGGAATAATGCAAAAACTACAACTGTGGTTACAACCTTCAGAGATCTTCAGATAGGCATAGTGGCGAGGGGTAAGTTTAATACCCCCTTCAGGAATGAGACTGGTATAGGGATCATGTTCTGGCGGAATATGCTCATGCACCGCTTCCATCACTTCTTCCAGAGCATGGGGACCGGTCACCGCAAGTACCTGAGGATGTGTCTGTTTAACGATATCACCCTTGCCTCCCAGGCAGCCCGTTACAATGACCTTACCATTTTCGGCCAGAGCCTCACCAATGGCATCAAGGGATTCTTCAACAGCCTCATCGATAAACCCACAGGTATTGACCACCACCATTTCAGCATTCTGATATGAATCGCTGATATCATAGCCTTCAGCACGGAGACGGGTCAGTATCTGTTCTGAATCAACTAATGCTTTGGGACATCCTAAACTGATAAAACCGATCTTGTGAGCACTCATAATAACCCTGATAAAATTCTGGTTGAAAAATACGCTTATTATACCAACATTAAGGGCTTAAGGCTTATGCTATTCAGCAGCCATGAAAATTATATAATATTAATATGCTGACAATTATGTCATTCTTAAAACAAGCTAAAGGATTAATAAATGAAAAAGTTACTTTTGTTAACAGCTGCGACCACTACTCTGCTTCTGGCTGGCTGCACCCGAGACTATACCCCTGCTGCTGGTGCCAG
>JAPVVU010000084.1 GCA_028571885.1 Gammaproteobacteria bacterium
AAGCCAAAGCCAAAGCCAAAGCCAAAGCTATTGTCTTTAATTTGATGCACCATAATTGCTTTTGGACAACATGAGTGAGGATAGGTGACATCGAGAGTGCTGTGTAGACTGGTTCATCTGAATGGCTTCTCCTGATAAAGAGGGAATGACATGGATGTCATTCGTAAGCGCCACATGGATGTGCTTGAGCGTCCCCATTCAGATGAACCAGTCTACAGAGTAATCGTTTTCAATGACATTTATCAGAACGACCCCCTTCTTAATGTTTTTATGGTAATAAAATTTCTAAAATTGGTTAAAAATAAAGAGAATAAATAAAAGATGAAAATATCTATTTTTAGCGTACTGATTTGCCTGTTATTTTCGGCTGCTTCATGGGCAGATTTTGATTCAGCTATGAGCAATTATGAGCGTAAAGATTATTATGCCGCTGCAAATGAATTTAAGAAATTATCAGCAGAAAATGACAGTGACGCTCAATATATGCTGGGCTATCTCTATGCGACAGGTAAAGGTGTTTTGAAGGACTATGTTGAGGCTCATAAGTGGTTTAATCTTGCTGCCAGTCATGGCAATAATGATGCCGTAAAGGCCCGTGCGGGTGTGGAAAAGCATATGTCCGGAGAACAAATTTCTCTGGCACAAAAACAGGCGAGAAACTGGACTCCAGGGAGGCATAAAACGCCTGCATTAGCAATGGATGAACTGGAGCCTGTTACTGTGCCTGTGTTGGAGAAAGAGCTGCGTGATAAAGAAAGTATCAGGCTAGTACAGCGTAAACTTGCTCAACTGGGGTATCGCCCCGGGCCTGCAGATGGCGCGATGGGGAATAAAACGCGTCAGGCTATCCGTCAATACCAGCAAGACAAACAGTTGCCGGTTAATTCTAAAGTGACCCGGTCACTGTTGGATTCATTGTATCCAGATGGGCTCCAGCAAGGGACAGTACAAGTTAGAAGTGAACAGCAAGGAGGCTTATTGTTTCCAGAAATATGGGAGCAGACAGGTAAGCATTCAGGTGGAGCAAAAAATAATGAGCAATTAAGAGAGGATCTGACTGCTTTATTGGAAAAAGGGCGACAACGTCGTGCGGCCCAGTCATGGTTTTTAAATGATTTATCTAAACTGATTAATGAAAATCAAACAGACTGGTCCGTGATCTTATTGAATGATGATTTCCAGGATGGAAATTTTACAGCTTCACCCAAATGGTCAGTTCTGTCGGGACATTTTGAGGTAAAAAATATGGGCCTGTATAGTCAGGCGATAACTCAGGTATCGCAGCCGGATAAACCTTCTCAGGAAAATCAGGATTTTTCAACGGCAATCCTGGGCGCAATCCTTGAGCATGCGACAAGACGTGATAAAAAAAGTAAAACGACAAATAAAACCGATGAGATTGCTAAAATTGTAACTCATCAGGTGATACCCGCCAGTTTTGCTCTTAAGGCCAAATTGACTATCCAGGCAAAAAAAGGGCGAGTTGAGTTTGGACCTTATGCAGGCGATACGCAGCAGCAGGGCTATCAATTATTAATTTTACCGGAACAGGATCAAATTGAATTACTGAGAATAAATTCTCGCGGCAGCTCGGTTATTGACTCAAAGCGCAAGACGGTGTCTTTAAATCAGGCTCATGTGTTTGAATGGTTAAGAGATGAGTCGGGTATGATGACACTGGCAATGGATGGTGAGCAATTATTCCAGGTCAAAGATCGTCGCTATATGAAAAACTTTTCAGGCTTTATGCTGAAAAATTTATCAGGGTCGATGATATTGCATGAAATAACTATTGTTGGCAAGGAATAGTTGCCAGGCAGGCGTATAGGTCAACAGGGCGAACACACAGGTTCGCCCCTACGCCCTGTAGGGGCAGACCTATGTGTCTGCCCTGATATTAGTGACGAAAGTGACGCATACCGGTGAAGACCATGGCAATACCATGTTCATCTGCAGCATCAATGACTTCCTGATCACGCATAGAGCCGCCGGGTTGGATAACGGCAGTAATGCCTGCTTCCGCAGCAGCATCCAGGCCATCGCGGAATGGGAAAAATGCATCGGAAGCCATCACTGAACCCGGGACGACCAGGTTTTCATCGGCAGCTTTAATGCCAGCAATTTTAGCTGAGTAAACACGACTCATTTGTCCTGCACCAACACCGATGGTTTGCTTGTCTTTAGCATAAACAATGGCATTTGATTTAACAAATTTAGCCACTTTCCAGGTAAAGATAAGATCCAGCATCTGTTCTGGGGTAGGTGCTTTTTTGGTCACGACTTTCAGATCGCTTTCGGTCACCATTCCCAGATCACGCTCCTGAACCAGCAGGCCGCCATTTACACGCTTATAATCCCATGTTTGAATCGGAGTATCAGCCCACTGACCGCAGGATAAGACCCGGACATTTTTCTTTTCAGCCAGAATTTCCCGTGCTTCCTCGTCTACTTCCGGAGCAATGATTACTTCGACAAATTGACGATCAATAATGGCTTTTGCTGTTTCAGCAGAAAGTGGCTGATTGAAGGCGATAATACCACCAAAGGCTGAGGTAGGATCTGTCTGGAATGCCCGGTCATAAGCTTCCAGCTGATTGCTGCCCAGGGCGACACCACATGGATTAGCATGTTTAACAATAACACAGGCTGGTGCTTCATTGAATTGTTTGACACATTCTAATGCGGCATCGGTATCACCAATGTTATTGTAAGAAAGTTCTTTACCCTGAATTTGAGTAGCAGTGGCAATACAAGCTTCTTTGGGCGCTGACTCCACATAAAAAGCAGCATTTTGATGAGGATTTTCACCGTAGCGCATTTGTTGTGACTTATCAAACTGCAGGCTAAAAGTTTGAGGGAATGTTGATTTAGTTTGATCTTCAACATTAATTGCGCCTAAATAATTGGCAATATGGCCATCGTATTTAGCGGTATGTTCAAAGGCTCTGACCGCGAGTTTGAATAATGTTTCTTTGGCCAGTTGCCCGTGAGATGCTTTCATTTCCTCAATAATATTATCGTAATCACTGGGATTGACGACAATTGCAACACTCTTATGGTTTTTAGCTGCAGCGCGTACCATTGTCGGACCGCCAATATCGATATTTTCAATCGCTGTTTCCAGATCGCAGTCTGGATTAGCAACAGTCGCTTCAAAGGGATAGAGGTTAACAACGACCATATCAATGGCATCTATACCATGTTCTTTCATTACGTCATCATCTATACCGCGTCTGCCCAGGATGCCGCCATGCACTTTTGGGTGCAGTGTTTTTACTCTGCCCGCCATCATTTCCGGGAAGCCGGTATAATCAGAAACTTCGGTGACTGGAATATTATTATCCTGCAGCAACTTAGCTGTGCCACCGGTAGATAATATATTAACCTGCATTTCTGATAATGCTTGAGCAAACTCGACAATATTGTCTTTGTCTGAAACACTGAGCAGTGCTGTTTTCATTGTGGCCATTCAAGATACTCCAAAATTAGTCATTGTGACTTTTTAAATGAAAGCGATTTAATTGTTCAATTTATATCTGATACACAGGAAAAAAATAAGAAAATATTGGTTGAAGCCGGGATATGATAATGATTACCAGCATTTAGTGCCGTTGTTTCAGGTTTTTATTGGCTTAGACTTTTTTTGTAGAGACAGGTATTGAACTCTTGAGCAATTAAAAAGACAGTCGCATTAAAATCAGTCGTTTATATTATATTGTTTTAGTTTTTTTCGTAAGGTACCACGATTAATACCCAGCATTTGAGCGGCTTTACTTTGATTGCCTTTGGTATGTCCCAGTATTGTTTCAAGTAGAGGGGCTTCTACTTCTGCCAGAACGAGCTGGTAAAGGTCGTCTACTGTATGACCTTCTAAATCATTGATGTAATTTGTTAGTACTGATTTCACACAATCACGGAGTATGGCATTATCTGCTGAACTATCACCAGGACCATCTAATTCCCCATTGTCTGGTCGAAAGGTTTTAGGGGTTTCTATTTCATTAATTTTATTAAAAACATCTTGCACTATGGGCATGGGCTTTGACCTAAAATAAATTATCGGTAAATATTTGTTATTTTTATATGATGGAGAACATTATAAACTTTATTGAAAAAAAATTGTAAGAATTTGCTCCCAATTTTCTATCATTTTGTTGTTGTTTTAAATAGGTTCGTTTTATTTGACTAATGTCACGTAAAGGCCATGTGAAAAGTCAATAAATAATACCAACGCAAGTACTAAAACAGATCTCTAAAAAAGAGTTGCGTCATTGTAAATTGCTGATGTGCATTATCGATTTTGCTGATTTTTTTCCAGAATTGTTCGCCGCCGGGCAATGGTTTTATTGCAGCGACAAGGTGTTTTCTAGCAATTCTGACGCCATGTGACTCACCATAAAATGAATATAAATCATCAAGTAAGCCTAAGATTATTTTGCTTTTTGTCTGCAATGAAGGTTCTGGTAAATGTGTGCCTGTTGCTAAAAAGTGATTGATGTCTGCAAATATCCAGGGTGACTGAACAGCTGCCCGACCAATCATTATTGCATCAACGCCAGTGTATTGTAGTACATGTTGGGCCTTCTCTGCACTATTTATATCACCATTTGCAATGATTGGTATGCTAACTTGTTGTTTTATGCTTTTTATCGTGTCATATTCTGCTTCTCCACGATAAGCACATGCGCGTGTCCGGCCATGAATGGTTAATGCCTGAATACCACTTTGTTCAGCAATTTTAGCAATGTTGAGTGCATTTATATTATTCTTATCCCAACCTGTTCGAATTTTTAAAGTTACTGGAACGGATACAGCCCGGACTACTGAAGATAAAATGTCTCTGACTAATGGTTCATTTTTTAAAAGGGCTGAGCCAGCCAGAACATTGCAGACTTTTTTAGCAGGACAGCCCATATTGATATCAATAATATCTGCGCCATTTTGAACATTAAATTGGGCCGCCTGCGCCATTTGCAGTGCTTCAGTGCCTAAAATCTGTACGGATATTGGTGCTTCTTCACCCTCATGATTCAGGCGGGTACGAGTTTTAAGAGAATTTAAAAGCTCAGGCTTTGATGTGACCATCTCGGATATGGCCTGTGCAGCACCCAGTTTACGACATAATTGTCGAAATGGTCGATCGGTAATGCCTGACATTGGTGCTAAAAAAATGGGCGGCATTGCTGAAGGAATGTTGTCTGATATTTTTGGGGCTTGAAATTGCCAGGTACCAATGTTCATAAAAAATGATTACAGTCTTTGTGCCGCGAGGTTTTACCAGTATCAATAACTAAAGATAGTTGAACTGGAAGCTGAGTAATGAGCCAGGATCGGGATCGACAATCTTAAGATTTATTTCCTGGCTTTGATTTGCTTTTAAACCACGTTGGTACTGAATGTCACCGGTTAGATATTCATCCGGTGAAAATTTTCTACGCGCAATGACTTCGCCTAATGGGTTGGAAAAGGTGATTTCTAATATTGGGTAACTCTGGGTATAACTTGCTTTGTTTTTGAATATTAACTGCATTTCCAGGGCGTTGTTTACCTTGGGATGTGAACGAACATCGTGGCTGACCGTGACAATTTTTCTGGGTGTTTTTATTAGCGGTAATGCGCAATTGGTTATTGGGCATAAAGTTTCTAACAGAGGTCTGATATTTGGATCCTGAGAAAATTTTGTGCTATTAACATGTAAATACTGGACAGCAAGCAGCAGCAAAAGAGCAATTGTGGCAGCTAACCAGCCCAGCATGGCTGCAGGACTACTACTGGAAGAGTCGCTTTGAGTGAGAAAAGAAGGGACAACTTCTTCGTGAAGCCCCTGTGATGACAATTCTTTATTTTCTAATAGTGTTGATTCTTCGCTATCAGAAAAAGCATCAATACTCGTAAGGGATTGCGCTCCTTCAGAGCTATCGACAGATATGGAGCCATCAGCAGACAAAGAGCCATCAGCAGACAAAGAGCCATCAGATATTTTATCATTATTGAGGAAATCACTTTCAAGCTGTTCCAATTCAGCCAGCAGATCATCTCCACTGTCTAAATCATCGCCAATATTAGAAAATTCATCATCTAAAGAATTGCTGCTATCTGAAAGCGTTTTATTTATATCATCCAGTTCATTCAGAAGCTCGTTATTTACAGAACTTTGATCGGTGCCATCCATAAGGCTATTCAGGATATCAATATCACCTTCATCAATGCTGCGAGGATTGTAGTCAGCTTTTGGCGTTGGAGATGTTTCATCAAATTCATTATCAAAATTGACTATTTCAAGTTCATTATCAGGTGCCAATGGCTCATCAGTATCGAGTGATTCTTCAGCTTTAATGGGCTCATCAATATCTGATGACTCGACAGGCGCTGATGATTCATCAATCTCGAGTGATTCTTCAGCTTTAATGGGCTCATCAACATCTGATGACTCGACAGGCGCTGATGATTCATCAGTATCGAGTGATTCTTCAGTTTTAATGGGCTCATCAATATCTGATGACTCGACAGGCGCTGATGATTCATCAATCTCGAGTGATTCTTCAGCTTCAATGTGCTTATCAACATCTGATGACTCGACGGGCGCTGATGATTCATCAATTTTGAGTGATTCTTCAGCTTCAATGGCTTCATCAATATCTGATGTCTTGACAGGTGTTGATGACTCATCAGTGTCGAGTGATTTTTCGGCTTCAATGGATGCATCATGTTCAGATATGCTTATTTTATCAGTGAATTTATAATCAGTTGATTGTTTATGAAATGTAGTTGATTTACGGGCACTTTTTAATTCTGCAGTGGCTGCTGATAATGATGCTGCAATACGCTCCATTTTTTCTTTAATATCAATACTGGGGACTGAGGGGGTAATGTCGGTCTTTTCAATGCTGGATTTTTCAATGCCAATGCCATAGTCGAATTGGTTTGTTTCAGTTTTATGTATTACGGCGCTGTCCAGTGAATCATCAGGATTTTTATCGACTGTCTGGACTTCATCAGGAATTGCTTCTTGCTTTTCATAAAGGTTATCTAAGGCATTAAAAATATGATCACATTTACCACAACGAACTTTGCCATCGGCAATATCCAGGTATTCCTGAGAAATTTCAAAGTGCGTATCGCAGTTTGGACAGTGGGTATACATTTGCTGAAAACTTTCCTTGAATCACTATCTGGTTCTCCAGATATATTATGTAATATATTATTTTGATACTAACATTATTGAATAAAATAATCTGTAGTTTGTATATGAATTCATATGTTTGGCAGGTTAAATAAAATAAATCATGCCTGCTTAATACTCTACCTTGTCCAGTATTATAATTTTGTGCCTACAATACGGACCCAATCTTCTTCCTGAGTTACCTCATCAATTGTAAACCATTGCTGATAGGCTAGAGAAACTTTTTCTGCCTGTTCTGCCAAAATTCCTGATAAAACAATCTTTCCTTTTGGGGCAACGTGGGATGCCAGCATTGCCGATAAATCCACTAGAGGCCCAGCCAAAATATTGGCCAGAAGTAAGGGGCACTGGAGTGTTTGGAATCGGCGTTTAAATTCGGGCACTGAAAAAATTTCTAATCTTTCCAGCACATGATTTTTTTCAGCATTAGCCTGAGTTGCCATTAATGCCTGAGGATCAAGATCAACGGCATAAACCTGAGTGGCACCAAGCAGATTAGCTGCAATGCCTAAAATGCCTGAACCACAGCCGTAGTCAATGACATCTACGGGGGTTTGAAAATTTTGGTCCAGCCACTGTAAACATAATGACGTTGTTGGATGTGTGCCGGTACCAAAAGCCAGGCCTGGATCTAACATAATATTAACGGCATCAGGATCGGGCGGCGTATGCCAGCTGGGACAAATCCAGACTCGTTGGCCAAACTGCATGGGTTTAAAGTCATCCATCCAGGCTCGAACCCAATCCTTATCTTCTAAAGGGTTAAGCGTATAGGGGGGGAGTTCACCGTAGTTGCTTTTAATGAAATTAAGAACGGATTCAATCTGTACATCGGCTTCAAACAGGCCGGTCAGCAGGAGTTCTTTCCAAAGAGGTGTGCTGCCTGGGGGAGGTTCAAAAATTGGGTCATCATGAGCATCCTGCAGGGTGACTGAAGCCGCGCCTGCCTGACTCAACAGGTCAGACAATTGTTCGCTATTGCTATGCGTCGCTTCGAGAGTAAGTTGCAACCAGGCCATAATAACTCTTTATTGTATTAGCTCAGGGCTTTTAATTGGTTCAGGACTTTTAATTGGTTCAGGACTGCTTTCCATCAAAAAGTTACAAAAATATAAGTATTTGTATTTTATATGTTTTGTAACTTGTAGATGGTTAGCCGTTTTACGGCTTGGGGTGCTGATTAGTGAGATTAAATTAAGACATTTAATTTAATCTCAATCTTTTATAGCCCCAGTTTTTTCTCAAGATAATGAATATTTGTGCCGCCTGCTTTAAATGCACTGTCAGAAATAATATCTTGCTGTAGGGCAATATTGGTATTTATCCCCTGAACAACCATTTCACTCAGTGCTGTATTCATACGGGCAATAGCAATCTCACGCGTATTTCCAAAGGTGATGAGTTTACCAATCATTGAATCATAATAGGGGGGGACGGTATAACCACTATAGATATGAGAATCAACTCTCACTCCTGGGCCGCCAGGTGCATGATATGTTTCAATGCGGCCGGGACTGGGCATAAATGTTTTTGCATCTTCTGCATTGATGCGGCATTCAACCGCATGACCTTTGATTTTAATATCACTTTGAGAAAAGCTCAGTGGCAAACCCGCTGCGACACGTAATTGTTCGCGGACTAAATCAACACCTGTGATAAATTCAGTGACAGGATGTTCTACCTGAATACGGGTGTTCATTTCAATAAAATAGAACTCGCCATTTTCATACAAAAATTCAAATGTACCGGCACCGCGATATCCGATCTGACGACAGGCTTCAGCACAGCGTTCACCAATTCTATTACGTACTTCTTCAGTAATACCGGGAGCCGGTGCTTCTTCGACGACTTTTTGATGGCGGCGCTGCATAGAGCAGTCACGTTCACCCAAATGAACTGCATTGCCATGTTCATCAGCAATGACCTGGATCTCAATATGGCGTGGCGTTTCTAAAAATTTTTCCATATACACTTCGTCATTACCAAAGGTTACGTCGGCTTCGGTTTTTGTCAGTGAAATGGCATTGAGTAAGCTGGCTTCGGAGCGAACGACACGCATTCCCCGACCACCACCACCGCCAGAGGCTTTAATAATAACGGGGTAGCCGACTTCACGACCGATGCGTAAATTGGTTTCAGGATCATCACCCAGGGCACCGTTCGAACCTGGAACGGTTGGTACTCCAGCCTTAAGCATAGCCTTAATCGCCTGAACTTTATCGCCCATGGTACGTATCGAATCAGGACGAGGTCCAATAAAAACAAAGCCGCTTTCTTCAACACGTTCGGCAAAATCAGCATTTTCAGAAAGAAAACCATAACCAGGATGAATTGCCTGGGAATCAGTGACTTCTGCAGCACTGATGAGTGCTGGAATATTTAAATAACTGTCAGTAGATGGGGCAGGGCCAATACAAACAGATTCATCTGCAAGAAGTACATGCTTGAGCGTTTTATCTGCATCTGAATGAACGGCAACGGTTTTTATTCCTAATTCGCGGCAGGCACGCTGTATACGCAGTGCAATTTCTCCGCGATTGGCAATCACTATCTTCTCAAACATCAGAGGGTTCCAGGTGTTTATAAATTAGTATAAATGGTGTTTTATCAATAAGTACAAGGGTAAATATACTGGTACTTTATTCTATAATACAAATGGTCTGGCCATATTCCAGCGGTTCGCCATTTTCAACGCAAATTGCTTTAATGGTGCCACTGACATCGGCTTCAATTTGATTAAGCAATTTCATTGCTTCAATAATACAAATGGTGTCGCCTTTATTAACCTTTTGTCCCACTTCAGCAAATAATGGTGCACCTGGAGAGGGGGCACTGTAATATGTGCCTACCATTGGTGCTTTGACTTCATGGCCGGTTATTTTTTCAGGCTCTGCCTCTGCGGCGACAGGTGCTTCAGCAGGTGCTGCAACAGGCGCAGACACTGGGGCATAAGGCTGTGCATAGGCTCCTTGAGGCATTTGCATGACTGCTGGAGCCGGGCTATTGCGTGAAATTCGTACCGACTCTTCGCCTTCATGAATTTCAATTTCAGCGACACCGGATTCATCCAGCAGTTCAATGAGTTTTTTTATTTTACGGATGTCCATAATTTGAACCTTGCTTCTTAATTTATAGTGAGTA
>JAPVVU010000085.1 GCA_028571885.1 Gammaproteobacteria bacterium
CGCGATAACGGTTATGACAAATCCAATTGTGCGCAAAGTAACATGCCAGCCGTGAAATACTTCTTCTTCATTGCGGCCACGGTAAACAAGCCAGCCGCTGTAGAGGAACATGGCTGGAAACAAAAGCCCAAGATAACCGAACAAATGGAGGAACAAGTCTGAAAACCATGCTCCAAACTTGCCGCCGCTATTGTGCAGTTTTGAGGGGTCAATGATTTCTGCAATACTGTGTGACCACCCGGGATCAGATGGCGAATAAGTAAACAATGCGATAAACAGATACAAACTAATGGCGATAAACAGAAAAAAAACACTTTCCTTAATGCCACGAATGACATGTGATGAAAGTGGCTTTTTATTAGAACCCTTCTGAGCTGAAGAGCCAGTTTGAACTTTCTTTCTTGAACTGCTCTGTGCTTTCTTTTTTACGGTTTGCGCCAAAATTTCATTTCTTTAATATTATTAGAGGAATTAAGGTAAATAGAGAGGAACCCATGAGAGATCATTTTAATGCAGGATGAATAATTTCGCCAGCATCAATATTCACTCCAGCCTGCAAAGGAGGTGATAAATTGTCCGGAGAGCCCGCTAAATCAATCAAAAAGGGGATCAGGCTTGCTGATAAAGACTGTGACGCAGTTCTAGGAACACCGCCAGGCATATTTGTCACACCAAAATGGGTAATACCATGGAGCACAAATGTCGGCTCTTCATAGCTGGTTGGACGAGTTGTTTCAATACAACCGCCCTGATCGACAGAAATATCGATAATAACGCTCCCAGCCTGCATTTGTTTTACATCTTCTTCACTGACCAGATGCGGGGCTTTTTCACCCACGACCAGCACCGCACCAATTAACAAATCTGCTTCTCTCACGTGTTTTTGGATGCTGGCTGGATGCGGATATAATGCGGTGACATTATTGCCTATATTACGAAGAGACTCCATTTTGTCACGATTTCTATCAAAAACAAGCACTTCTGCTCCCAAACTGGCAGCGACATGAGCAGCATTGCTACCTGCCATTCCCCCGCCCAGTATAACGACTTTACCTCTTGGCGCAGCCGGTACACCCCCTAAAAGGATCCCCTTGCCACCCATAGAGGTATGCAGTAAATGAGTACCGATCTGCACCGATAAACGTCCGGCTATATCACTCATAGGTGCTAACAGGGGTAATTTGCCATTGTCCAATTCAACGGTTTCAAAGCCAATTGCTTTTAAGCCGATTGAACATAAAGTTTGTGTTAAATCAGGTAATGCCGCTAAATGCAGGAAGGAAAAAAGGATATGTTCCTTCTTTAATAGTGACAGTTCAGGTTCTACAGGCTCTTTTACTTTAACAATCAATTCAGCAGAATTATAAAGAGCTGAAGCATCAGGCACAATCTTAACCCCTGAATTTACGTACTCAGTATCACTGTAGCCACTAATGACACCTGCATGACTTTGTACGAAAACATCATGTCCCTGCGACACCAGTTGTGCTGCAGCCTCCGGTATCAGTACTACTCGCCCTTCATTAGGCTTAATTTCTTTTGGTACTCCAATGCGCATGTTCATCACCCGTATTTATCACTGAATTAGTGCTTTGAAACAATCTATCAGCAATATAATTAAAACCTGACTGTAATATAACTTAAATAATACTTGGAATTTATTTTAACAAACCCCATAATTTAACTATAAATTATTGTCTACAACTTTCCACCTTTATTTGGAGTTATTTCATGAGTGATGCAAAACACTGCAAACTTTTAATCCTTGGTTCTGGTCCTGCAGGTTATACAGCGGCCGTATATGGCGCACGCGCTAATTTAGACCCTGTTATCATCACGGGCATGGAGCAAGGCGGTCAGTTGATGACAACAACAGAGGTGGATAACTGGCCAGGTGATGTAGAAGGTCTGCAAGGCCCTGCTTTGATGGAAAGAATGCAAAAACACGCCGAGCGTTTTAATACTGAAATAGTTTTTGACTATATCAGTGAAGTCGATTTATCAAACAGACCCTTTAAACTTAAAGGCGACTCAAAAAGCTATACCTGTGATGCTCTGGTTATTGCAACCGGTGCTTCTGCCCGATATCTTGGCCTTGAATCAGAAGAAGCTTTCAAAGGGCGCGGTGTTTCCGGTTGTGCAACCTGTGACGGCTTCTTTTATAAAAATCAGAAGGTCATCGTGGTTGGCGGCGGTAATACAGCGGTTGAAGAAGCGATTTATTTATCCAATATCGCTGCGGAAGTCACTATTGTTCATCGTCGTGATAAATTCAGTTCAGAAAAGATTCTGGCTGATAAACTCATTGAAAAGTCAAAAACAGGTAATATTAATATTGAGTGGAATGCCAGTATTGATGAGGTTCTGGGTGATGATGCAGGCGTCACAGGTGTCCGTTTAAAGAATACACAAGATGGTTCAACCAAGGAACTTGAAGCCATGGGCGTCTTTATTGCCATTGGTCATAAACCAAACACTGATATTTTTGCCGGCCAGCTGGATATGGAACATGGCTATCTGAAAACAATGAAAGGCTCCGAAGCCAATGCCACACAGACCAGTGTTGAGGGTGTTTTTGCTGCGGGTGATGTTGCCGATCATGTGTATCGTCAGGCAATTACTTCCGCTGGAACCGGATGTATGGCGGCATTAGACGCTGAGCGCTTTTTGGATAGTCTTGAAGGTTAATTTTTTCCTTCAAAAAACATTATAAGCTGTTAATCTACCTCATTAATTTTTACTTTGCTAAAGTTTAATGAGGCAGAGTTTCTTCACCCGCAAGCAATTTAGTTTTTTAGCATTATCCCTCCTTTTGATAGTGCTTGACAGGCGAAGAATAATTGCTTACTTTAGTGCTATTAACCCACATTTTCCTAAAAAGATGTTAGCCGAAGCCGTACATTTGGTTATTATTTGCTCACCAGCATAAGACTCACTCTTTTAATGGAAGAATATCAGACGAAACAGGAATATGTTGACAACAAATACTTTCTCAGGTGATATCCCAAACAGGCTTAAGCAAAATAAATTAGCTAAAGCAATTATGGGCTCCTGCCTGGTAATAACACTCTCTTTTAGTGCCACGGCCCAGGCTGAAAATTTAATTGAAGTTTACGGTTTGTCTTATCTCAGTGATCCTATACTTAAACAGGTTATCTCACAAAGACAATCCATTGGCGAAGGTTCAGTTCAGGCATTTGCAGCGTTTTTACCTCAGGTTAATTCCAGCGCCTATTCATTTGGTAACAAAACAGATCGACTAAAAACCGTTAATACTCAAAACTTTAACTCACATGGTTATAGCCTTGATCTGGGTCTGAGTATTTTTGATAATCGCAACTATGTTAACTATCGAATTGCCGATATCAATATCAATAAAGCCGATGCAAATTTAAGTGCCACTCAGCAAGATTTGATTATTCGTGTTGCAGACGCTTACTTTAGAACATTATCCGCCATCGATTTTGTTACTTTTTCCAAATCCGAGAAAAAAGCCATTGGCCGTCAACTTGATCAGGCAAAACGTCGTTATGAAGTCGGCATTATTGCCATTACTGACGTTCATGAAGCTCAGGCGGGTTATGACAATGCCAATGCCCAGGTAATCGGTGCTGAAAATGAACTTTTAATCGCTAAAGAAAACTTGCGGGAACTTGCGGGTCAGTATATTGACGATGTTTCTCCTCTGGCCGGTAAAATCCCCCTGGACCCACCCGCCCCGGAAAATATTCAACATTGGGTTGATCAGGCGCTCATTGGTAATTACACATTACTGGCAGCAAAAGAAGACACTTATGCTCAAAAAGAGAATATTAATCTGCAGCGTTCAGGGCATTACCCAACGCTTGGCTTAAAAGCATCGTATGGCTACAATAGTTTCAATGGCCCTACAAGTTTTGGAGCCAATAAGTATAATGAAAGCGAGATTGGTTTGAACCTTTCTATTCCTATCTATGAAGGTAATGCAGTCACATCCAGAACAACACAGGCTCAGTATGATTTTCAGACCAGTCAGGACGCATATAATGAAGTACGCAATAGCACTGAAAAAAATACACGCAGTAGTTATTTAAATGTAATATCTGAAGTAAGCCGGGTTCAGGCTTTGTATCAGGCGGTTATTTCTAACGAGAGTGCTTTAAAAGCAACTGAGGCGGGCTTTGAAGTGGGTACACGTACTATTGTGGATGTACTTAATGTCCAGCGGGATCTTTATCGTGCCAAACAGGAACATTCAAACTCACGCTATACGTATATTTTGAACACTTTAAGACTAAAACAGGCATCAGGAGAATTGGCAAGAGTTGATCTTGAAACAGTCAACGGCTGGTTAAGCCCATAATTTTTTAAAATTGCTTTAACCCCCTGGTTACAATGCCAGGGTGTCATCCTCTGTTTAGATTTTATTCCATAATTTTTCGAATTGCTGTGATTTCTTTCTTTTCTTTTCCTCTGATAATTGCTCCTTATCTACTTTTTCAAAAAGATATAATGAGTAATCAAGTACCTCATCGACCTTTTGAACTAGCTTAATATTTATTGATCCAGTTTTATGCGTTAAAACTAAATGATCGGTTCTTGAATTATAAAATTTTTCAATAAAGGTATGTGTAAAAAGAATTGGTTTAAACTGATGTTCTCTACCACCGGGAAAGACAAAACTATCCAGAACTGTTGATTTTTCTGTTTGATTCTCTTTATGAAGAGAAATATCACTGCCTTTGGATAACTGAACAGGTTCTGCCATGGCACTTAAATATTCAATACCAAACTCTACTTCACCTTCCGGACTTTCTTTCATCCAACGAAGATAGCCAACCTTGATACTATCATCAGCATGTTTAACAGCAATAATTTCGCCCATATTGGGTGAAATGGCCTTTTTTGATTGATGACTTAGTTTTAAACGAATACCTTTTTTTGATTCATCAATTAAATACGCCTGATAAAATGAATAAACCGATGTGGTTGATTCCAGTTCCTGATTTTGTTCATCTTCTGCAATTTTTAAAATTTTTGGCACAATATCTATCTGTGATAAAAATTGTGAAATACATGAAGCGCCAAGAGCAATAACAACAGGCTCAATCAATTCATTCCTTGGCAGTTTACGCAGATTATGCCCCATCCAGGCGCGCAATAAACGCTCAAGAAGGTAGCCTGAAATTTTTGACGATTTATTTTTTTTGCTCAGATGTTTAACGAGTTTTTTTGTTTCCAGCCCCCAGATAGAATCAGATGTAAAATCAGACAAATCAAATTCTGTAATTTTTTCAGAATTCCCATGATTATGATTTGAAAATGGAGACTGATCACTATATGGCTTTATTATGAAAGGATATTCATTTTTTAAAACTTGAGCAGTATCGAGGTTAACCTGTGTATATTGCGACCATTCATCCAAATGTGACCAGACAGACTCCATTTCGATTGTAGATAAATGGTAAGGATTTGCTAATGAAAATAAAAGCATCTTTTTGTAAAGTTGGGCAATAGTGAACTCTGTAGAAAGATGATTTTTTGGTACTTTATTGGTCAGATTTCTTTTTGCTGCGAAACGATAAACCTGGTGTATGTCTCGCCAGACATTTTCATTACAGTCTGAATACAACATATAATTAGAATATAGCTGACTGTTTAAATAATATAAAACGTAATAAAGTGCACTGGTTAAATCTTTGTGCGTAATAAAAGCAGTCAAAAAACTACTCTCAGACAGATCATCTATAATGATTTTATAACCTTTTGCCATCTCTGACCAAAAGGTATTCACAACTTCAACAAATTTTGATTTATCCTCTGCTAACGGCAGACCTGAACCTACATATTTTTTTGATAATTTATCAATAATTGTAATTACAGGTGCGTGCAGCTGTTCAAGAAACACAAGACGTTCGTGAACAGGCAAATCTAAATCATTCACTTCAACCAGTAGTTGAAAATAAAGACGTGCTCTCTCTCCCGTTTTTAGTGTTGAGTTACGCTCTATCCATTGACTAATATCCTTAATTGAGGAATAAAGATCGTTACCATCTGACTTTTTTCTTGGTTGTAATTGAAGCCATAAGATAGTGTCCTTCATAAACTTTTATTAACCCCGTGTCTGTTAGGCAATTATAAATATTTTAATCAGATACTAATCAATCCATTTTCGGGCATTTCTAAACATTCTCATCCAGGGTGCATCTTCACCCTTATGTTCAGAAATCCAGGTATTTTGAACTGAGCGGAATACCCGCTCAGGGTGTGGCATCATGATGGTAAAGCGGCCGTCTTCACTGCACAAACCGGTCACACCTTCTGGTGAACCGTTAGGATTCAATGGATATTTTTCAGTGGGTAAGCCGTCATTGGAGACATAGCGTAAAGTAACTAAACCTGAATCTACAGCTTTTTTTGCTGAACCACCGAGCTGAAATTCAGCTCTCCCTTCTCCATGAGCAACAGCAATAGGTATTTTAGAACCCTCCATACCAGTAAAGAATAAGGAAGGCGTTGGTAACACTTCAACCATTACGGTTCGAGCTTCGAACTGTTCAGACTCATTTTTAACAAAATGCGGCCAATGCGATGTACCGGGTATTAGTTCATGAAGATTTGACATCATCTGGCAGCCATTACAGATCCCAAGACCAAAGGTATCCTGACGGGTGAAAAAGTTCTCAAACTGTTCTCTTGCCCGCTCATTAAATAAAATAGATTTAGCCCAGCCTTCTCCGGCGCCCAGAACATCACCATAGGAAAAACCACCACAGGCAACGATACCTTTAAATGCATCAAGTGATAAGCCGCCATCTAAAATGTCTGACATATGAACATCACGTGTTGAAAAACCTGCTTTTTCAAATGCGGCTGCCATTTCTACCTGACCATTAACGCCCTGCTCACGTAAAATTGCCATGGTTGGTTTTGCACCGGTATTAATATAAGGTGCAGTGATATCTTCATTAACATCAAATCCAACTTCAATATGCAGTCCTGGATTGCCTGTATGTAAAATTCCATCAAATTCAGCTTGAGCACTCTTAGGGTTATCACGGAGTTTTTGTATCTGATAAGATGTTTCAGACCAGGCTCTGTGGTACTGAGTACGTGAATTACTCAACACAATGGAATGATTAAAATTGAAATCAATTATGTCTGATTGAACTGGATAAGCGATGACATGCGTCATACTCTCCATATTCATTTCTTTAATATAAGAAAAAATTGCATCATGATCAGATTTTCTAATCTGGATCACAGCACCTAATTCTTCATTAAATAAAGCCGGTACGATTTCATCCTGGTTAACACAGATATTATTGAGTTCAATTTTAAGACCACAATGCCCGGCAAATGCCATTTCTAATAATGAAGTAAACAGGCCGCCATCCGAGCGGTCATGGTAGGCCAGTAATTTACCATTAATATTCAGCTCCTGAATTACTGTAAAAAATGATTTAAAGGTATCAGTATCATCCAGATCAGGTGCCGTATCACCCACTTGTCGATAAACTTGCGCTAAAGCAGAACCGCCCATCCGGTGACGGCTGCGACCAAGATCAATAAGAATTAACTCTGTTTCCCCTTGATCCATTTTAATTTGCGGCGTGAGTGTTGCACGCACATCCTGAACACGTGCAAATGCAGACACAATGAGTGACAACGGTGCTGTAACAGATTTATCTTCACCTTTATCATTCCACACTGATTTCATCGACATGGAATCTTTACCTACAGGTATGGTAATGCCTAATTCTGGACAAATTTCCATGCCCACAGTTTTTACTGCATCATATAAGCCGGCATCTTCACCGCTATGGCCTGCCGGCGCCATCCAGTTCGCAGAAAAAACAATATCCGAAAGCTTGTCAATTCTTGCTGAAGCAATATTAGTTAAGGCTTCTCCAATTGCCATTCGCGCAGAAGCAGCCTGATCAAGCAATGCAATTGGAGTGCGCTCACCGATTGACATCGCTTCACCTGTTATATCCTGGAAACCGCTGCAAGTGACAGCCGCATCAGCGACAGGTACCTGCCATGGACCAACCATCTGCTCCTGCACCACCAGTCCTGTGACTGAGCGGTCACCAATAGTAATTAAGAATGACTTATCAGCAACCGTTGGTAAATGTAATACACGATCCGCAGCTTCTGCCAAATCAATATTATGTGTATCAAACGGATCCTGATTATTTTTCACATGCACAACATCACGAGACATTTTAGGTGGTTTGCCCAGTAAAATTTCAAGCGACATATCAATCGGCTTATTACCAAAATGCTGATCATTTAATATCAAACGCTGCTCTTTCGTTGCCTTGCCAAGAATGGCATAGGGTGCACGCTCACGTCGACAAATCTGTTCAAATTGCTCCATGTTTTCTGGACTAATGGCCATGACGTAACGTTCTTGTGACTCATTACACCAAATTTCCATTGGTGACATACCATGCTCGTCATTGGGGACTTTACGAAGTTCAAACTCTGCCCCTCTTCCTGCATCATTAACCAGTTCCGGTAAGGCATTGGAGATACCCCCTGCCCCCACATCATGAATAGAAAGGATAGGGTTATTTTTTCCTAATTGCCAACAGCGATCAATCACTTCCTGACAACGACGTTCCATTTCAGGATTACCTCGCTGTACGGAAGCAAAATCAAGATTTTCACAACTACTGCCGGAATTCATTGAAGATGCTGCCCCACCACCTAAACCAATCAACATGGCGGGACCACCTAATAATACAATCTTCGCCCCTACTGGTATTTCACCTTTGAGAACGTGTTCAGATTTTATATTACCCACACCACCCGCAAGCATAATGGGCTTATGGTAGCCGCGTACTTCTGTACCATTTTCAGTTTTTATCTTTTCTTCAAACGTTCTAAAATAACCACAAATGTTGGGTCGACCAAACTCATTGTTAAAAGCAGCAGCTCCTATTGGCGCATCGAGCATAATATCTAAAGCTGAAACAATACGATCAGGTTTGCCGTAATCATGTTCCCAGGGCTGCATGGCATTTTGTATTTTCAAATTAGAAACGGAATAGCCGCTCAGCCCTGCTTTTGGTTTTGACCCCTGACCGGTTGCACCTTCATCACGAATTTCCCCACCTGAGCCAGTTGCCGCTCCAGGCCAGGGAGAAATAGCCGTTGGATGGTTATGGGTTTCAACTTTCATCAAAATATGGCTGTCCTCCTGAGAATAAGCATATTCTAAAGTTTCACTCTTGGGATAAAAACGCTTAATATTAAAGCCTTCCATAACAGCGCAGTTATCACTATAAGCAGATAAAATACCTTCTGAATTTTGATGATAGGTATTTCGTATCATCGAAAACAGGGATTTATCCTGCGGCACGCCGTCAATAGTCCAATCCGCATTGAAAATCTTATGACGACAATGCTCTGAGTTTGCCTGGGCGAACATCATTAATTCAACATCAGTGGGATTTCGTTTAAGTTGAGTAAAATTGTCAACCAGATAGTCTATTTCATCTTCTGCCAGCGCCAAACCTAATTCAATATTTGCATCAACCAGGGCTGAACGCCCTTTTTCAAGAATATGGACATAGCTAAGTCCATTTGGATGATGCTGCTCAAATAAAACTTCAGCCTGTTGCAGTTCAAAAAAACAGGTTTCAATCATTCGGTC
Source organism: Gammaproteobacteria bacterium (assembly GCA_028571885.1). Lineage (GTDB taxonomy): Bacteria > Pseudomonadota > Gammaproteobacteria > GRL18 > GRL18 > GRL18. Next base: position 9,644 of record JAPVVU010000085.1, read on the forward strand.
ATGTAATTCCTGAGCGAGTTCATCTTTATGAAGTTCAGAAAGCTGCAGGTTATCAGGGATGTCGATAACATAAAGAATGCCGCGTTCAATGCGGCTGATATTATGTAAACCACAATTATGGGCTATATCGGTTGCTTTACTGGCCCAGGGAGAAATCGTACCAATTCGCGGCACAACAAGTATTTCAGTGCCCGTAAGGCTCAACTCATCAGAATGAGCACCATACATTAAAATTCGTTCTAACGTTGTTTGCTGTTCAGGTGTAACCGGGTTATCAGATTCAATAAAATGAATATATTGACTGGTTACAGCATTGATAGCAGGCACAAGCGCGCGCAGTTTGTGCAATAATTTTTCAATTCTAAAGGGTGATAAGGCTGATTTGCCACGCAAAATTAGCATTTAAATAGTCTCTGTTTGAAAGAAAACGTGAAAGATAACGAATAATAAGCTATTTTAGCAAAGTATAAGCATTTTTGGGTAGAGACTATTTAAATTTTAAGAAAAAAAGTAAAATAGCAGTTCAAACATACTAAATAACTGTTCCTCCAAATTAGTGATACCGATGAGTAAGCAAAAATTTACCTCTACTGAGAATCCCTCCATCCATTCTAAAGATCTCCCGGCAGCTTCCTTTTTCACATTATTAGGCTGCTGGTTATATGA
>JAPVVU010000086.1 GCA_028571885.1 Gammaproteobacteria bacterium
CGGAGGTCTCTTGCTTCAGCAATCAGTACGATTTATCGAGCGTATTTCCAGCATTGCTACACTAGTAGTATTAACGTTAGCCTCGATTCTCTTTCCTGTCATTCTGTTTCCCTTATACGGGCTCGGTGATGTCAAGTTGCTCGATCTACATTTCTCCTATAGTCCCAATCAAGTCTACGAACATCTAGCTGCGCTTGGTGAGGAAGGGCGCAGTGCCTACATCGACATGGCGTTGACCTCGGATCTGGCATTTCCAGTCATCTATTCATTGGCTTTATCCGTAGCCCTCATACTGGTCATGAAAAAGCTGTTCCCACCGGCCAGCCGGTTCCGATACCTGTGCCTGTTTCCCTTCCTGATCCTCATCATTGATTGGTGCGAGAACCTGAGCCTGGCCTTTGTCACGTACGCTTTTCCAGAGCCGGTCGACTGGCTCGTTATTTCCGCCAGCTTTTTTACATCACTGAAGTGGACTCTTGTTGCACTAACGGTACTGATGCTATTGACGGCAGTGATTATTCGGATCGTCAGTGGTATTCGTGGTAGATGACAATACACAGATCTCTATTCTGTACAAATTATCTGATAATCTTCTGCATCAGATTATCGTAAGCAACCAGTATTCTTTTATCATCTCCAATGTCCAGGAGTATATATTTACTGTCCTGGGTACAGGATACTTTATTAATACGCCCTGGACCAAGCTTTAATGTTTGTTCTACTGCATGGCTATGTTTGTTAATCAGCTGTATCTTACCACTTTCCCCACCTATCCAGATTGTCTCTGATTGTGGACAACTAGTAATTGCGGTTACATGACCAACGTCAACAGCAGCCTCTTTGCTCCATTTGCCCAGATGAGAGGTATTGCTATAGAAAGAGAGTGATGTTTTATCATTGTTCAGTATAGCCAGTTGACTTGCGTCATTTGTTTCCCAGGTCAAATCAGGCGTTATGGATGAATCGTCCAGTTGACTAACAATACGACTGAGATCAAGATCAAAAACAATCCCCTTACCTCTGGTATTGACTCCGAACAAATATATGTTTTTTTCATCAATATAAAAATCAGACAGAGTCTGCTCTATTCTTAAGCGTTTAATTGGGAACAAAGGTTTGTCCATATGATCTTTCAAACAGCGATAATCATGATTCCATCCATCACCAAAACCAATGGGTGGTGGGTCAAGATAGCTGATTTTCCAGATTTGAGGAAAGTTCTGCGGGGCAACAATAAAACCATGTAGATCACCGGCATTACGAACAGCATTGACAGGCGATAGAATGCCCTTGCGATCTTGTACCGGAATAATCTTAACGACACTCAGATCTTCAGAGCTAAGAAATACCAGATCAGCTGGATGCTGGTTACCCACCAATAAAAAATGACCATTGCCCGATAGAGCACTATTAGCTGTTTTGAGTCCAACTCGAACTTTAAACTCAGGCAATCCTGTTCGCAGGTTATACTTACCGATCCAGCCATCCTTTGATGTAATAAAGACATAACGACCTTCCGGACCATAAATTGGCGTTCCAGCAAGCTCTCCCACCTTCAGCTCAGACGATGGTTCCAATGTCATGTGATCCAGGAATGTAAGATGCTGTTTAGTTATTATTGGTGACAGGTAAAGATTCTTTTTTATATCTTCTTTGCTAATATTTTTACTGTAAACAATCCGGGAAGCGTTGATTTTATCTAAATCCCAGCTGGAAATTTCAAGTGACTGTGCAGCGTACAGGCTTATAGCATTAAATATAAAAAGAACAGATATAATCAGTTTTTTCATGGCATTATCCAAATTTGAATTGCTTAGATGTTTTCCATTGGTCACATTTTTTCTGAATTTCAGGTAATCAACTGGTCAGATAATTACCATCTGAAACAGCTCTTGTTGGCAAATATAGTTCGGAATTTTAGTTATCTTGTTTAAGCTTCAACAGTTGGACAATTTCTTCGACAGACTGTAAATACTTTATATTTTTAATTTTCAATGACTCAACAAAAATCAGTGTGGCAGTATTATCCCTGTCAGGAAATTGAGCGGTTATTTTACCTTTTTTATCCAATAAGATTGGATAGCGTTTTTTTCGCATCAATGGAATTGCAATATAGTTAGAGATAAAAGAAGGCATTCTGCTGATATCAGTTATATAGACGATATGCTGTTTAGTAAGATATTCTTTTGATGTCCCGGACAGAGCATTTGATATTAATTTACCACCCGCTTTATCTCGACTAAAAAGGATCAATTGGGTTGTGTTATTAATATGAGCAGATTTTTCATATTGATCAGTGAGGGAAAACATCTCCAATTTGTCACCCACTTCATAGGATGCTGAAAATACGGGTGGCGAAGTGATTAATAAGAGAATAAAAAAGGTTTTTAGCAGGGTCATAAGTAAGCAATCATCAGTCCAATTATGATTGCATCATACTATCGTCCCAAAATAATGAAAGTAATCAAAATCACAATAAAATCAAATTTAAAGCTAAATAACTGTTCCACCAAAAGTAGGCCCCATGAGGGGAAATAATGAGCATTCATTATTTAATTATCCGCATTAGAACCTGACATTTATTATTGTGCTCGGACTGCGTCAAATCGCCCAATAATAAACGCCAGGTTCTAATGCTCATTGTTCACTGTTTCCCCTCATGGGGCCTACTTTTGGAGGCGCAGTTATTGAGCTTTAAATCGGTTTATAATCTAATCTGAAGAGCAGATAAGCCCTTCTATTTAACGGGCAGTTACACAGAAGGATTCACACCCTCCTGGCTACTCGATAATTTCTTTAAGTGCCTGATAATCTATTTTTCCGGTACCCAGTAATGGCAGTTTTTCAACTTCTATAATTTTCTTTGGTATGTTAATTTCTCCAATATTATTTTCTTTGGCATAAACTGACAATTCTTTTCTTTGAGTATTCTGTCGTGTTGTCACTAAAACAAGTTGCTCTCCTTTACTGCTGTCCGGAATACTGACAACGGCATGCATATCTTCGGGCCAGCACTGAGCAGCCATCTCTTCTACCATTGAAAGAGACACCATTTCTCCACCGATTTTTGCAAACCGCTTGACTCGTCCCTTTATAGTGATAAAACCATCAGCATCAATATCGACGATATCACCCGTATCATACCAGCCTTTGCCAAACTCTGATTCTGCCGGTTCCAGAACACCGGGGTTTTCATTGCGCAAATAGCCTTTCATAATATTAGGGCCCTGCACAAAAAGCTGGCCGCCCTGCTCAATACCCGGTACTTTTTTTAACTGATATTCCATGCCCGGAAGCATCGTACCTACGCTGCCTGTTTTATAATCTATTGGGGTGTTCATCGATATAACCGGACTGGTTTCAGTTGCCCCATAACCTTCTAATATTCTCAGGCCGAATTTTTCAGCATACAGCTCTCTGGTTTCTTTTTGTACTGCCTCAGCACCGGCACAAACATAACGAATGCTGTAAAAATCATAATTATGAGCAAACTTGGCATAGCCTTTTAAGAAAGTATTGGTACCAAAAAGCATAGTGGCATTTATATCATAAGCCACTTCTGGAATGATTCGATAATGTAATGGTGAGGGATATAAAAACACTTTCATACCATTTAAAACCGACACGAGAGTAGCCGTACTTAAACCAAAAGAATGAAATAATGGCAAGGCATTTAAGATGACATCATTTTTATTAAAATCAATTTTAGTACCCAGCTGTAAGGCATTGCTCAAAATATTTTTATGAGAGAGTACAACGCCCTTTGGTACACCTTCTGAGCCTGAGGTAAATAACACAACCGCAGGATCTTCCGGCTGAACGGACTGCCACTGTTGTGCATATAAAATTTTTGGAAAGAGACTGCAGAATATACCATAAGCCTTATCCTGCCATGTCACTTTATCACGCAGATCTTCAAGATAAATAATATTAACCTGTTTTTCTAATAAGATAATTAAATCGTCCATTTTTGCCAAATTAATAAACCGCTTTGAGGTATAAATCGTTTTAATTTGTGCAGTTTCTATTGCCGATAAAAGACCTTTATAGCCTGCAGTATAATTAAGCATGGCTGGTACCCGGGCAATGCTCTGCAAAGCAAAGAAGCTTAAAACCGTTGCATTAGTATTGGGTAAAAGCAGACCTACGATTTCATTAGCCTGTGTCTGTTCTGCCATGAGTCGTGACAGCACACTGCTTTTTAATAAGACTTTTCGATAATCTAATGGTTGACGTTCAACGTCTTCAAGAATAACCTGTCCCGCCCCGTGAATATCACGCGCATTTAATAACTTATCCATTATTGTCATTTGCTTATTACTGGTTGAATAAATCATATCAGTCATGATTTTTTTCAGTATTTTTCCTGCTTCAATCCGTCTGGAGCGACCAACGAACGAATCATCCAGTTCAATTTTTTGAGGTGCCAGAATAGTTAATTTTATTTTTGGAAAGAGCTGACGGCGTTCAATACCTTTAAGGCGTGAAAAAATTGAGTATTGCGCACCATCAATACGTATTGGCAGAACCATTGCCCCTGACTTCAAGGCAATCAAACCTGGTCCGTCATATATTTTCATTAAAGTACCAGTGACAGTAATACGGCCTTCAGGAAAAATAACAGAACGTTTATCTTGTTCCAGATCTTTAATAAATGACTTTATTGACAGTGGATTAACGGGATCCATTGGAAATAGTCGAACAATTTTACCAAAGGGGCTGATCCACCATTTTTTAGCCATTTGAGTATTGATTGCAAAGGTCAGTCGATTGGGTAGAAAAACTGATAATAAAACAGCATCAAGAAATGAGGTGTGATTGGCAACAATCATAACGCGCTGACCGGCCTTTTGATAATTGTCCAGGCCTTCTACTTCAACCCGAAACAGTAATTGTAAAATAAAACGTATAATTTGTTTTGTCAGTTCCATGCTTCTCTCCAATGATTGAATAACAGAATAGACCAAAAATCACTGTTCTCCAATTAAAACAATACTTCACTCGTATTTACATACATTAATTGAATACAGTTTAATTAAACATTGTTTAATTGTCAATTATATTTAATATATTTTCTGTAATTACATAAAATTATAAATTCAGTCAGTGTAAAACGTTTAATTGATGAGCAGCACTTTTTAGTCGGCCGATAAAAAAGCCAGGTACTTTACTTAAGGGTTAATACTTTATTTTATAATGAAAGTTTTAACCCTTAAATGGGATGGATTATTCTGCGATACCCTGGCTCGCCAGATACTCGTCATAAGTACCTTTGAAGTCAACGATACTGCCCTCTTTCATTTCTATGATACGGGTGGCCAGCGAAGAGACGAATTCACGGTCATGACTGACAAAAACAAGTGTGCCTTCATACATATCCAGGGCCATATTTAAGGATTCTATTGACTCCATATCCATATGGTTGGTTGGCTCATCCATAAATAAGACATTGGGTTTTTCCAACATTAATTTACCATAAACCATGCGTCCCATTTCACCACCAGAAAGTACTTTAACTGATTTTTCAGTATCATCACGCGAGAATAGCAGGCGACCGAGAATACCTCGAATAGCCTGATCATCATCACTTTTCTGTCCCCATTGATCCATCCAGTCAAACAAACTCATATCAGCAGCAAACTCATCACCGTGTTCCTGAGGATAGTAACCAATATCTGCATTTTCAGAAAACTTGATTCGACCGCTTTTTGCTTCCAGGTCATGAATTAAGGTTCTTAATAATGTTGTCTTACCAATACCGTTAGCACCGATAATGGCAATGCGTTCTCCCACTTCAACCAGCATATTTAAATCTTTGAATAAAAGCTCATCATAACCATTGCTCAGATTTTCAATCTCGAAGGCATTGCGATACAGTTTTTTGTCTTGTACAAAACGAATAAATGGATTTTTTCTTGAGGAAACTTTGATATCATCCAGCTGAATTTTTTCCAGACGCTTACGCCGGGAAGTCGCCTGCTTTGCCTTCGAGGCATTCGCAGAAAAACGTTCCACAAATTTTTGCAGATCAGACATTTCTACTTTCTTTTTCTCATTCGACTGCAATTGACGTTCTCTTGCCTGGGTCGCGGCCAGCATGTATTCGTCATAATTGCCCGGGTAGATATTAATTGAGCCGTAATCCAGATCAGCCATATGAGTACAAACGCTATTAAGGAAATGACGATCATGAGAAATAATGATCATAGTACAATTACGTTCGTTAAGGATATCTTCCAACCAGCGGATAGTATTAATATCCAGATTGTTGGTTGGCTCATCCAGCAGCATAATATCCGGATTCGAAAACAGAACCTGTGACAATAAGACACGCAGTTTAAAACCAGGGGCTATGGCTGACATTGGGCCAAAATGCTGTTCTACTGGAATGCCCACACCGATTAAAAGCTCACCGGCTCTGGACTCTGCAGTATAACCATCCATTTCTCCATATTGGACTTCCAGATCAGCAACCCGCATGCCTTCATCTTCACTCATGTCTGCTTTGGCATAAATCTGGTCACGCTCTTCTTTGACCTGCCAAAGTTCATCGTGCCCCATAATGACGGTATCAATGACGCTGTATTCTTCATAGGCAAATTGATCCTGACGCAACTTACCCACACGTTCTCCCGTTGAGATAGTGACCGTACCACTGGTTGCATCAAGATCGCCGCCAAGGATTTTCATAAAGGTGGATTTACCACAACCGTTGGCGCCAATGAGACCATAGCGGTTTTCATCACTAAATTTGACTGAAACATTTTCAAATAATGGCTTGGCGCCAAATTGAATGGTGAGGTTTGCTGTTGATATCAAAGTATTATTCCTGATCTGTATTCTTTATTGCGATATTGCTCGATGCGGTATTATCCTGTATTACTTAAAAAAAATCCATATAGCAGCAGCCAATAATTTATAATTAAGCAGGGTCAAAACTTATTTCATACTCCGCCTTATCCTGCAAAAAGTACAAAAAAAGTTAGACATATTGATAAAAGTACATTATTCTAGATTAAGAATATATTTCAGTTTTTTTATATGAAACAATGAAACATAGAAAAGATTGTCATCAATAGAATTGCAGCGAAGAAAAACAGGAGAGAATCTATGCCCAGAGGTGGTAAACGCAGCGGCGCCGGGCGCCCAAAAGGAACAGGTAAATATTCCGAATCCACCAGGGCGATTCGTGTACCTGAAAGCATGGTAGAACGTATCCTTGAGTTTGCTCATTCAGGTGGTTTTAAATTACCTCTCTATGGCGGCAAGGTGGCCGCAGGCTGTCCGGCTCCAACCGATGATTATATTGAAGGTATGCTGGATTTGTCTGAACATTTGATTCAGGATCCCAGTTCTACTTTTTTTGTGCGCGTCACAGGCTATTCCATGATAAATTCAGGCATTCACCCCGATGATATACTAATTGTCGATCGCAGCCTGGAAGCACGTCATGGAAAGATTGTCATTGCAGCTGTTGAAGGTGAACTCACTGTCAAACGTCTCTATAAAAAACGAGGTGAGGTTCGCTTAATGCCAGAGAATGATGATTTTGAACCGATAGAAATTGGCCCTGAAGAAACATTGCACATTTGGGGTGTAGTGACCAATGTCATACACACAGTGTAATATTTTCTGCTGCCCTGGAGTATAAATAAGTATTTATGATCCAGGGTACTATCTTTAACACACATTATTTAGGATAATCCCAGCCTGCTTTTATTTACTTATTTTTCACAGTGCTCACTCTTTGTTTAAAAAAAGTTTAGAAAAGGTTTAAAAAAAGTATAATAAACTTTAATCCCAATTAACAAAGAGTTGACAAACAACGGCCAGGACAACCAATTATGTGGTTTAAAAACCTAAAAATTTACCGATTCAGCAAACCTTTTTCAATTGATTCAGAACAATTGGAAACACACCTAACTGAAAAATCATTTCAACCCTGTGCCTCAACACAGGCATCTTCCTTTGGCTGGGTACCGCCACTTGGCAAGACACATGACAATAATAGTGTTTTGCTGACACACACTATTGGCAAAACCACTATGCTTTGTGTTCGCCAGGAAGAAAGAATTCTGCCATCAAGTGTCATCAATGATGCACTTAATGAAAAACTCGATGCAATGCAGGCTGAAAGTGGACGTCGCCCGGTGGGAAAGCACAAACAAAGCATCAAGGATGAGCTGATTTTAACGCTATTGCCTAAGGCTTTTACTCGTTCCAAACGCACTTATGCCTATCTTGATCAAGATGCTCAACTCATGATTGTTGATGCTTCCAGCAATAATAAAGCAGAAGAGTTAGTGGAACTTTTAAGACAAAGTCTTGGCAGTCTGCCCGTTGTCCCCTTGAAGACCAACACGCTGCCGACTTTACTGATGACCAGCTGGTTAAAAGGCAATGATTTAAAAGATGATTTTCAGATAAAAGACGAGTGTGAATTGCGCGAATCAGATGATGAAGGTGCAATCTTACGCTGTAAGCGACAAGATCTCAGCAGTGATGAAATTCAGATGCACCTGGACAGCGGTAAAGAAGTTACCAAGCTTGCAGTCAACTGGAATGATGCCATCGAATGTATTATCGAAGATGACTTATCCATTAAACGTTTAAAATTTTCTGATGAATTATTAGATCAGGCTGCAGATGATGGCGCAGAAGATGCTGCGGCACTTTTTGATGCTGATTTTAACCTCATGACAGGCGAACTGGCTCGTTTCATTCCAAGACTGGTTGAAGTCCTGGGCGGGGAACAGAATTCAGCCATTAAAACACCTTCTACCACTGAAAGTTAAATCTGAATAAGTCAGTCGATGCCACTGATTTATTCGAGTTTTTATCTTATAGTGGATTATATCTAAGTAAAGTCTATCCAGAAATATCTGTTTTTCACTCCTCCTGAGGCTAAAGCCAAAGTAAATGCTCTTATGCGAAGGCGGAGCGAAATGCTGAACAGACGGTTAGACTTCTTCCCCTCCTTCTCTGCCAAAAAAATAATTTCTAAATATTGGTAACTATTCAGCGTGTATTTATTAATTACCCGTGTTAAGCCTGTGGTCACTTATTTTTTATATTATGAAAGATAAACAATGTGCTATAGTTAATCCTATTGGAAAAAAAACAAAACACAATAAAATCATAACTATTATTCCAATCAATCAGTTGCATCGACTGAATCTATTTATATTTTTGACAGGGAAAATCATGCGCTTAAAAAAAAGACTTTCATTGCTCTGCATTCTGGCAGGTTTTAATGCCGGAATTTATTCAACGGCTATTGCCAATACCATCCAGGATGCTGAGCAAGCCATTGAAAACAAAGATTATTCCACAGCAATTATTCATCTGAAAAATCAGCTCAAAGAGACACCAAATGATGCCCAGGCACGTTTTCTACTAGGCAGTGTCTACCTTAATACCGGCAAACTGGATTCCAGCTTAAAGGAGCTGGGGCGCGCTTATAATCTTTCGCCAACAGATACAAAAATTTTATTTAGCTATGCTGATGCATTACAAGTTTCAGGCAAACAGAAAAAAATTCTGACCCTACTTAATACTCCTCTGGACAATGAAGAACAGGAAAGTCAACGACTCATCCATCGTGGTTATGCTTATCTGGCATTAAACCAGTTAGCGGATGCCCGGATGGCATTTGAACAGGCTCTCAAATTGAATGTAAGTGCTGGTGCCTATAATGGGCTTGCTACACTGCATATAGTTGAAAAAGAATATACTTTAGCAGAACAATTACTCACAAAATCAACCGCTATTGAAGCAGATAACACTAAGACCCTGCACTTAAAAGCTAAACTGGACAATCTGAACAAGCAACATGAACAAGCCTTAGTTATTTATGACCAGTTAATTGAAAAAAAACCAGACAACCTGTCATTTCACCTTGAACGTGCCGCAACATTAGCAATTCTGAATAAAGACCAGTTGGCAAAAGCTGATCTACAAGTCGTTTTGGATAAAATTAACAATCACCCTCAAGCTAATTTTATTCTGGCACAAATACTTTTACGTGAAAAAGATTTTGCTGGTGCCCAGAAAGCGGCCCAACTAGCCGTCAATGCTGCTCCCAATCATATGCCTGCGGCCTTTATTTTAGGTGCAGCTAATTTTGCATTAAAACATTACAATCAAGCAGAAGAATATTTAACCATTTATCTTGCATCCAGCCCTAATAACTTAAAAGCACAAAATTTACTGGCGAATGTATATCTGGCCCAGGGCAAAACCAAACAGACCTTACTCATTCTTGA
>JAPVVU010000087.1 GCA_028571885.1 Gammaproteobacteria bacterium
GAAAAGAAAAGAAAAGAAAAGAAAAATCAAAAGCAATTAATTCTGAAATGACTAATATCCGCTTTAAAACAGCACCACTTTTTGAACGGCTTACCAATAACGAACCCGACCCGTATCCAGGTGGATGAAATCAGAACGGCGATAATAACCAACACCACCAATCTTCATTGCAATGGCTGTATTGCGTAATTCTTTGGTATTAAATCCAACTAAACGAATATCTATTGCTTTTCCCTGCATATGCAAGCTGCGTTTAGCGACACCATTACTTTTATTTCTGAGTTTTGCATTGGTTTTTGGTGAGCGATAGCCTGAAATCACTTCAAAGTTATTTTCAATACCGGTTTTTTGTTGTAATAAATAGAGTGCATCCAATAATTGCGGATCAATTGGATGAATCTCTCCCGTGCGAAAATCCCCTAAAAACTCATTAATTTCCTGTAAAACGGGTGCCAGATGAGACTCTCCGTCATGATAAACAACCGATAAGTTTTTATCTGTATGGGTATGATAAAAAGAAAGCTCACGTGGCCTGTTTAATTCAATTCCGGATGTATGTAAACCGGATGTATGTAAACCGGATGTATGTAAACCAGAGCTGCGCATGGCCTGAGCCTGAGCGGCAAAAGGTAATGTTAGTGTACCGGCTGCACTGCTTACAAAACGGGCCATGAAACGACGTTTTGAATGGTGTATGAGTGAATCTTTCATTTGTTTTTGCATAAGCCTGTGATTATACTGACCAATAAAACAATTAGACAGTTTTTAGGGTAAGAAGTTTCAATTATAGTTCATCATCCATCTTTATGAGTGAAAAAATGAAAAATAAACATTATTTAATATGGAATGTATTGGTTCTACTGGTATTTTTTAGCCAGTGTATTTTTGCTATCAATACACCGGTCTCTGAACAAAAAATACTGCAGCAGCAACTGCAGAACTCTGAAGATAATCGATTAATGTTTGGTCAGAGTGAAATTGCCGTGCTGGGTATGGTCAAAAATATATATCAGTATAATAATTATCAATTACTTTGGCAAAAACAATCAATGATTGATATTTTGCTTAAGGCAATCGATGAAAGTGAGCAACTGGGTCTTGTTCCCGAGGATTATCATCGGGATGATTTAAATTCTCGTCTTAAAAACAGACAGTTAAAAAAAGGTTTGCAACAAGCAGAGGTTGAACAGGCTCAACTGGATATCATATTGACAGATGCTTTACTACGTCTGGCTTATCATATGAATTTCGGCAAAGTTGTGCCCGGGACATTGGATCCGGACTGGAATCTGAGGCGTGAATTTTTGACTAAAGATCCAGTGGCTAAATTGAATTATGCGTTGGGCTCAGAAAAAAAACTGAGTAAATTTCTTGAGCAAAGCAATGGCTATGGCATTTTGTATGAAGGTCTGATTAATGCTTTGGCACAATATCGTCAGATTGAACAGGAGGGTGGCTGGAAAAGTGTGCCATCTGGTGTGCTCTTAAAACCTGGAATGCAGGATTCGCGGATACCTTTAATTAAAGCTCGCCTGCAAGTCACTGGTGATCTTGAAAATAATAAAATTGAAGCTTTAGAGCATGATTATGATGCGCTGGTTGAGGCGGGTGTGAAACAATTCCAACAGCGGCATAACCTGGAAGTTGATGGTGTTATAGGCAAGGGCACATTGAAACAGATGAATGTGCCTGTGGAATCTCGTATAGAACAAATCATTTCAAATCTTGAACGGATCCGCTGGGTAAAACGGAATCTGGGTGATGAGTTTGTTTTGGTTAATATTGCCGGCTTTAGAGTTTATTATTTTCAAGATAACAAGTTGGTATGGACAGCTCGGGCTCAAGTGGGTAAAGACTATCGGAAAACCCCAATTTTCAGGGACGACATTAACTACCTTGTCTTTAATCCTACCTGGACGGTACCCCCCACAATATTAAGCAAAGATGTTCTCCCTGCGCTTAAAAAAGATCCAGGCTATTTACAAAAAAAGAATATGAATGTTGTTGATTTAAAAGGTAAAGTCATTGATGCATCAAATATAAACTGGTCAACAATGACTGCTAAAAAATTTCCTTACATGATCCGCCAGGAACCAGGCCCCAGCAATGCTTTAGGCCGGGTTAAAATCATGTTCCCCAATAAGCATCAGGTTTATCTGCATGACACGCCAAGCAAAAGTAAATTTAAACGGGCAGAACGTGCTTTTAGTTCAGGTTGTATTCGGATTGAAAACCCTTTTGAACTGGTTGAGCTTTTGCTCAAAGATAGCAATAAATGGAATCAGACCAGTTTTGATAAAATTCTGGCAACAGGCAAATTAAAAAATGTTAAATTACCTGAAAAAGTACCCGTATTATTGCTTTATTTCACTGCTCAAATCGATGAGAACGGAAGGGTGATTTTTTATAAAGATATCTATAATCGAGATGACAAAATTATACAAGGACTTAAAAAACCGTTCCAGTTAGTGATACCAGATCAGAGGCAAGGCTAAGAATTTGGGCTCTATTGTCGTAGCATAATGTACTTTGAGCCGCATCATAGAGCCTCTCTATTAAAAAGATTTTTAAAATGTTAAGAATATATAACACCTGCCGATATGTTCTTTAAATGTCAATAGATTGTATTGTCTGCTTATGAATCTCTTTCTATTTGTTATATTTTGAAAATATGTACTATTCTTTTGGATATAGCTTTGCTGGGATAACTCTTTTTATGGTAAAAAATGCATGGAATTTTTGAAACAATTTAATTTAGCTCAATTTTTCAATTCAGTTGCAGGTCGTCTTGGACTGGTATTATTTTGTGCAATTGCAGGTATGGTCTTTTTTTCAATATTGAGTATCAATGAATTTAACGATGTTAAACACAGGCTTAACTTATTTCAGACTGAAATAAACGAAAAAATTGCACAAGTTTCAAAGCAAAAACAGGATGTTTCCCGCCAAAAATCCATACTTTCTACAGAAAAACAGACAATTTCTAAAACTAAAATTCAAATTTCTGAAAAAAAACGTGAAATCTCAGTTCAAAAAGAAGACATGATTGCCCGTTCTTTTCAGACTGCGCAAAAATCAGGTATTGTTTATTTACTATTGGAAGCCCTACAGCAAGGTGAAAAAACGCTTTGGGAGTTTAGCGCTATCAAACTTTCTAATGGTGATGATTCTAAAATGATGCCGCTGTTTAAACAGCAGAAAACAGAAAGAAATAATTTAATTAATGCATTGTCATTTTTAGAACCGCAGTCAGAAGAAGAATCTAAAACGAAGGCAGAATTTCTCAGCTATATTAAATCAGATATCAAACCCGTGTTGAATAATGTCATTGTTGCCCTCCTTAAAAATGACTATGAAGCTTATATCAAGAATAAAGAAGAAATTACCCCAGGCTATAATAATCTTTATGCAATTGGCCATAAGTTGATAGAAATTATCAATGCTCAAACCAAAGCATTTGATAGTTTGCGAGAGGAATTGCGGACAAAAGAAAATGACTATGTCAAAAAAGAAATGGCTCTGCAAAAAAAGGAAGACCAACTTAATGATGAAGAAACACAACTCCAAACACTTGAGAAGAAGCTGAATCAGCAGCAGACTTCAATTGAAAATGAATCAGCTCAGCGACTGACCGAGCTGGATAGTGCCTTAAGTCGTTCGATACTACAAATTATAATTGTAGGATTTGTTTTGCTTGTGGTTTTAATCGCGGCGGGATGGTTTATTGTTGTTTCTGTGACGAAACCGGTGAATGCTCTGATGAGAAATATTAATGAGATTGCCAATGGTAATGGTGATTTAAATCAGGAATTAAAGCTGAGCAATGTGACTGAGTTAAGAGAAATTGCTTTGGGCTATAATCAATTTATCAGCAAATTGCGCATAATGCTGCAGGATATTGGTGATAATGCAGATAAGATTTTTATTGCTTCCCAATCCTTAAAGGATGGTGAGGAACAGAGTAATGATATTGTCCAGAAACAACAGCTTGAAACCAATAATGCCTCAATTGCTATGGATGATATCGTGGCTGAATTCAGCAAAATTGATAAAGATATTTCTCAGACCTCGGCCTCAGCGGAATCAATTCGCCAAAAAACACAACAGGGTATGAATAAGGTTCAGGAAACTCTGAGTTCTATGTCTAAAGTTGTCTCAGAGGTAGAAAAAACCTCATTTCTGGTTGATTCTCTGGCAAATGGTATTGATGAAATTTCCAATGCGATCAGCAATATCAACAGCATTGCTTCTCAAACTAACCTGCTGGCTTTAAATGCGGCGATTGAAGCTGCTCGAGCAGGTGAGCATGGTCGGGGGTTTGCTGTGGTTGCGGATGAAGTGCGAAGTTTGTCTTTTAATACTCAGCAGGCAACCGAACAAATTGAGCAAGTGATGGGCAAACTGGTTGGGACAACTTCTCAAGTTGTCGATGCCATGAAACGTAGTAAAGATTGTGTGGATGTTGGACAGGAGAATGCCGGTCAGGTTGCCGTTGAATTAACATCTGTATTGACGGAATTAAATGAAATTACCGAAATTACCACAGTAATATCACACTCGACCAGCATCCAGGCAGAAAAAACTCAGTCCTTGAATAATAATATTGATCAGATTAACAATTCGACACATCAAATTACACAGTTAAGTCAAAAAACTAATGCACAGTCCACATCATTAGCAACACTGGTCCATAATTTACAAGATCTGCTCCATGTTTTTCAGTCATCTAAAAACACTTAAACCCCTAAAAATTTATGACAGATTTATGACAGATTTATGAAAGTTTTATGAAAATTTGCTTTACCTCTTGAATTAATTTCTAAATATTGTACTCTGAAATCCTAGAACGTTAATCTTGAATTATAGAGACTCCTCTGTTTATGAATGGTCTGCCATCACCACCCTATGTCATTACCTTCTTCATCTGCTTTTTATTATGGTTTTTATTAACCGGCTCATTAAATAGTGATGAACTACTGGCGGGTTTTGTCGTATCTTTATTTGTTTCAGTAGTTAGTGCCAAAAAACTGATGATTCTCAATGGCTTGATTCTTGCGCCAGCCAGTCTTCCCGGTTTGTTACGCTATCTGGGATATTTTGTGATTGAACTGATTAAAGCTAACCTTGATTTGGCTGGCCGTATCCTTTCTAAAAAAATTCCAATTGATCCTGCCATTATTGAAATTAAGACTTCTATGAAATCAGATCTGGGGAAATTGATTCTGGCTAATAGCATTACTTTGACCCCCGGCACCTTATCTGTGGATGTGCTTGATGATCGTATTCTTATCCATTGGATTGATTGTCCTGAGGGAACTGACCTGGCTAAAGCAACTCAAGAAATAGCAGAAGGTTTTGAATATCGTTTGAAAGGATTTTTAAAGTGAACAGCCCTGATCCGCAAAATGCGCTTGAACCGTCAAATAGTTTAATTTCACTGATGGATTTTGAATTGAATATTGGTTTAGACGCTCAAATCAATGTCCTGGAAATTATTGCTTTGATACTGATAGCCGCTGCAACGCTTATGTGTCTCTTTCGATTAATATTTGGACCTACTAACCCTGATCGTATTGTCAGTGCTGATGCGCTATCTGTCATTACCACTGTCATTTTATGCGGTCTTGCGGCTTTATTTCAAAGCATCCTGTATCTGGATGTGGCTTTAATCTATGGTGTTTTATCATTTGTCGGCATGATAGCGTTGGCTCGTGCGATAGAAGGAGGCAGGAGTTGAGGTTAATTGCAGATTTATTTCTTCTTGGCGGTGCAATGTTTATATTTCTTGGCGCTCTGGGATTGATTAGAATGCCGGATGTTTACAATCGTATTCAGGCTGGTACCAAAGCGGTGACATTAGGCGCGATGGGGATATTTATAGGCATTGCTTTTTTGTTTCCACAGTGGTGGCATAAGCTGCTGGTTATTATGGGATTTATTCTATTAACTAATCCTGTCAGCTCATCAGCGATAGCCCGGGCTTTTTATCTGTCAGGTGTCAAGCCCTGGCATAAAACCGTCAGTAAGGAGAAAAATTCAAAGCTTGCATTTCCCTCTGAGAAACACCAGGAGGATATTTCAACATGATCTGGATAGTTTCGATTGTGGTTTTTATTATGCTGGCTGCTGCTCTTGCTGTTCTACTCTTACCCAATATGTTGTCTGCAGTGGCAGCATCATCTGTTGTTTCTCTGGCGTTGGCTGTTTTATTTGCTTTAATGAAAGCACCTGATGTGGCGATGACAGAAGCAGCCATTGGAGCCGGTCTCAGCAGCTTACTCTTAGCTATGGGCTTGAGACGTTTGGGTTTATGGAAACTGGATGAAGATTAGAGAATCAATGCATGCGTAATTTTACAAGTTTACTTTTTTCAGGTGGTCTGGCTTTTTTGCTGCTGGTTCTGGCATCACAATTACCATTTGGAAATCCTGTTATGCTGCTTGGCGGTGAAATTATTCAGGCTGCACCTGATGAAGTCGGCACTGCAAATCTGGTTGCAGCAGTATTGCTTGCCTATCGGGGTATCGATACGCTGGGTGAACTGGCTATTTTATTTACCGCCACAGCTGCTGTTGGTTTGATTCTAGGTCGTGCTCATGCTTCAAAGGCAGTTCATCAGGATAAAGACAGCGGCTTCATTACCACAAGAGGCTCTGACTTAATGATGCCGCTATTGATAATAGTGGGCTTTTATATTATTTTCTATGGCCATTTGACACCAGGTGGTGGTTTTCAAGGTGGTGTTATTTTAGCCATTGCTTTTTTTCTACCTGTTTTAACGCGACCAGGATCGAAGGTCGATCACGGGATGATAACCATAATTGAAGGTCTGGCCGGTGCTGGATTTATCATGATTGGTTTATGGGCAATGTTATACGGCAAGCCTTTTTTACAGCCATTTTTTGACACCTTTTTAGGCAATAGTACTTTAGGCAGTTTGTGGTCTGCAGGCACATTGCCGCTTTTGTATCTTGCTGTTGGTTTAAAAGTGGGTGCTGAATTAGCAGGTCTTCTGGTGACTATTGCAGAAGCCCCGGCGGTTGCAGAGGCCACAGCGCATACAACAGAAGCTCAGGCGGTTTCAGAGACTGCAAAGGTTGAATATAAATGAGTATGCCAGGGATTGAAATTGTTCTCTATACGGGTGCTATCGGTTTGACCGTTATTGGTCTTGCTGGATTGTTGATGGTCAGAAATGTTTTTCGTATGCTGCTGGCTCTGGTTATATTAGAAGCGGGTGCAAGTCTCTTACTGATATTGTCGGGCTTTTGGGAAACGGGTGTTGCCCCTATTATCTTATCGGGGCTGTCTGGAAATACGCCGGGTCAGCTTATGAATGATCCTGTCCCGCAGGCTTTAGTTTTAACCGCTATCGTTATTGGCGTCGGAGTTCAGGCTTTGGCTCTGGCGCTTATCCTGAGAATTAAGTATCAATATAATACGCTGGACATGGATAAAATTCGGCAACAACTGGAACATGATATTGCCTCAAATGCAGGTGTTGCTTCTCCTGCAAGTGCACAGAGTCCGGATTCGCTGGCTCTGGCACGAAGCGGTTCAATGGAAAGTGCTGCATTAGCAACAGGAGATAAGCACAATGGATAATATTATCCTGGTTGTTATTCTTCCCTTACTGGCTGCTTTTTTAATGCCAGTCATGGCCCGAACTTCAGAAGTGCTTGCTCGAGTCACAGGCCTGAGTGTTTTATTTGTCTCCATAGTTATTATCTTAAGTGTTTGGGGGACTGTGGATAAACAGGCGGTTTCATTTGCTATTGGCGGCTACAGACCACCCCTGGGCATTGTTTTCTACATTGATCAATTATCATTACTTTTTGCATTAGCTATTCCGGTCATGGTTTTGCTGTTTTGGCCCTGGAACAAAGTGACTCATATTCGTGAATACTCTTTGCTGATGCTATTAACCGCATCAGCATCAGGTCTGGTTCTCAGTGGTGATTTATTTAATATTTATGTTTTTTATGAATTATTAGCGGTCGCATCATATGGTTTGGTTGCAGTGCAGGGACGTTCCGGACAAAAGAGCGAGGGTGCTGCTTTAGCGGCTTCTCTACGATATTTAATTTTGGGTACAGTCGGCTCAGTTATGATGCTGATTGGTATTGCCATTATATACACGCAGGTCGGTACTCTGAATCTGGCTCATTTATCCCTGCTTGCACCTGAAAAACTGAATAATGTTGCGGGCCTATCCGCATTTGCACTGATTTTAATTGGTGTCGGTGTTAAGGCCGAATTATTTCCAGTGAACAGCTGGGTACCGGAAGTTTATGGCGCTGTTTCAACCCGCTTATCGGCATTAATGGCAGGTTTATTATCAAAGTTGGCGGTAATTGTTATTATCCGCTTACTGGTTCTATTATTCCCTCAGCCAGAAGCATTACAGTTGATGGCGATATTAGGCATGTTAGGTGTTATCACGGGTGAACTGGTTGCCTGGCGATCCAAAGACATGATTCGCATGCTGTCGTTTTCTTCAATTGGACAACTGGGGCTGGTTTTTGTGGCATTTTCCATCCCGGGAGATATCGGCTTAATGGCGGGCTTTGCAGTAGCTCTGCATCATTTGCTGGTTAAACCTGCTTTATTTATGCTGGCAGGCGGCTGGTCTGGTCCATTGAAAAATTTAAGCGGCGTGGCAAAACAATCACCTTATATTGCTGCTCTGTTTGTGTTGCTTATTATGTCACTGCTTGGCGTGCCGCCATTACCCGGATTTTGGGCCAAATTATTAATCGTCATGAATCTGGCATCGCAGTCTGCCCCTGTTTATAGTTTTGCTTTGGCATTTGTGCTTATTGCCACAGTTATTGAGGCGGCTTATTTATATCGTGTGGTGATGATTCTTTATAAGCAGCCTCAGCCAGACAGAGAGCCTCAGCAGTCCAGACAAAAGAACCATAAATTTGCCGATCTTTCTATTGCTTCAGCTGTCGCTGTAATTCTGGTTGTAGTTGTATTACAGATACAGCCAATGGAAAAGAAACTGACTTCAATGGCACAGCAAACAGGCGATAGACAACATTATATTAACACCGTATTTTCAAAGTTAAATTTAACTGACCTCAAATCACAAAGCCAGGAACGGCAGCACCTTGTCGAAGAAAAAGAGGTGCAGGGATCAAAATGAGTGCATTAGACGAACTATTACTTTTTTCTGTATTTGCTTTTATTGTTATCTCAGCAATAAACCGTACTACCCTAGTGGATAAACTTGCCCCATTATTTTATGGCGTGCTATTCATTTTACTGTTCAAAATGTCAGCTCTGGGGTATGGGGGAGAGGTTATTCACTCTTCTTTTAGTCTGACTATTTTGGGTGAAACACTTCAGTGGCGTTTTGATGCGGTGTCCTGGTTTTTTGCCATTATTACCGTGGGCGCAGGTTTGCTTTCTGCCATTTTTATGGCAGGTGACTGGGGTAAATATTATCGACAAAAGACCTCAAATGCAGCTTATGGTGCACTGCAAATTGCCTTGATTTTAAATGTATTATCGATGTTAATATTACTGGCGAGTGGTGATTTTCTTACTCTGTTTATTGGTTGGGAATTAGTCAGCTGGGCCAGCTTTATGATGATGGCGCTTAATTCTGCTAAAGAAGCACGACAAGCTGCAATAAAATATATTGTTTATGCCATGGCTGGTGCTATGGCCTTTCTGGCAGCGATAGCCTACGTTTACGGAATAACTGGATCGCTACAATATGCTGAGCTGATTCAGGCTGCAGCAACACTGAGTAATGGACAAATTATAATTCTGTCTATGCTCTTTTTTGCAGGCTTTGCTATTAAAATGGGCCTGATTCCATTTCATCTCTGGCAGGCGGTTGCTTATGCTGAAACCCCGGCACCCGGTGCTGTCTTTTTAGGAGCAATTTCTGCTCGAATGGGACTTTATACCATTATTGTTGTTTTGATCCAATTGATAGGTCTGAGCCATCTGGAAAAAATCCATATTCCATTTACTTTCTGGAACTTGCAAATTGTTCTCGCCTGGGTGGGCGCATTAACCACGATTATTCCAACCTATATTGCACTGAAACAAAATGATGCCCGACATCTATTAGCATGGCATGGTGTTGGTCAGGGTGGTTATATGTTACTGGGTCTTATGGTGGCCAATAATCTGGGCAGTGCGGGTGGTTTGTTACATGTGTTTAATTATGCAACCTATCAGGCAGCTCTTTTC
>JAPVVU010000088.1 GCA_028571885.1 Gammaproteobacteria bacterium
AAATTTTCAACATCATGTGCCTGACAATCCGGATTGAGCACTGATGTTTTTGGATCGTTGCCAAACCGGCAGCTTCCGGCAACCAGGTTGGTTGGGGGAACGCCTGATGCAAAGGATAAAACATTATCGGCGCCCATTTCACGTAAGACATCACCTGATTTATTTGCCAGATACCAGCCCACCCTTAAATTTTGTACATGCACATCAACTTTGATCTTTGCGACAGGTAAGCCCCACTTATCTTTAACATTTTTATCAAGACTGACATGACTATTATCGGTCGGTGCCCAGTCACAAAATGCTTCAACTTTAATATAACGTCCTTCGGTAAAGTGTGCCTTAAGTTTGTCTTTAAGTGGTTTGCCCCAAAGTAGTCCACCATTGCCGCGGGTTTGACGATTGGCACGGGCTACTGGGTTTGGGTGTAGGTGGACAAAATCTATTGTGCCGCCTTTTTGAGGGGCATCTGTTTTGAACAAATTTTTATCTTTAATTTCATACCAGTCCTGTATAGAACGATTTACAAAAGTACCAAATTGCTTCAGTTCTGATACCTGCTCATCTGAAAACTTGTCATAGGAGAGACGACCTGAACCCGCACCACCGCCAGCAAATATGAGGTTTTTACCGACCTGTCCGGTATTATTTGCCAGACCGTCCGGATGTTTTGGCCCTGTTGAATTCAGCAATAAACGTGCTGTTTCAATTGCCTGTGCAGCAACCACATAAAGTTTGGCATCAACTGCATGCTTTTTACCCTGTTTATCAACATATTCAACGGCACTGACTTTACCGGTGTTATCACTGTGAATGTGTGTGACCATTGACTCAGGTCGTAATTCACAATTGCCCGTTGTCAATGCGCTGTCAATTAAGGCAGCACGTGAACTGCTCTTAGCACCTGTCGCACAGCCATAACTGCCGCAAAAACCGCTATACACACAGGCTTTACGATTCAGAGCAGGCTGAGAGAGAATGGCTCTGGGCATTGGCATGGAATGAAAACCAAGACGTTCGCATGCCTGATCAATATGTTGAGCAATGGGATGCTCAGCGGTAGGAGGATAGGGAAAATCCGCACTGCTTCGAGGTTCCTGAAAAGGGTGTTTGATTACCCGACCTGAGACACCGACTACTTTTTCTACCTTGTCATAGTAGGGTTCCATATCATCATAAGAGATCGGCCAGTCGACGATATTGGCACCTGCGATTGGACCATAGGTGGAAAGCAATTTAAAGTCATTGGGTTTGAGTCTATGGAAAAAACCACTCATAAAATTACTGGAACCACCGACAACATTGCCATTCCAAAAATTCCAACTGGACTGATAGGTTGGGAAATTACGCCAGCTGCCATCATCATTTTCTATCTCAACAACATGCTGTTCGTCACGTAGATCAGGTGTATACCCCCCGCGTAAAGATGTTTTTAATTCGTCTTTAAAATAATCCTGTTCGGTATACCAGGGGCCTTTTTCCAGCACCAGCACTTTATAACCTGCATGGGCAAGGGTGTAAATAATTGGGCCTGCGCCAGCGCCGCTGCCAACCACGCAGATATCATAATCGTGACTCATTGCTTTCTCTTAAATAAAAGTTCTTAAATATAAGTTCTAAAATAGGTTTTTAAATGTGAGATTTTTCTAAAGCAGCCAGTAGCGCTTATTTTCAGGAGGATGAGGTTCGCCTGCCCGATGTTCTAACCATTTCCAGCCAATGCCATTGGGATTACCACCGTAAACAGGATCGGTGAGCAGGGCCTCGAGTATATAATTTAAAATATTCACCAGCCAGCGCCTGCCTTCAGGCTGTTTTTCAAATGCACGCAATATCTGTTCACGTTGTTCAATTGACAGATCGCTAAAAGCAGCCCCGCCATTATTTTTTTCTTTTATTGAAAAAGACTGTAATAAACGAGTGCCTGATAGGATAAATTCGACATCAGTCGGATCGGTAACCGGGTTGCTTAAATAATCATGCAGATATGTTAATGCATTAATTTCGATTGAACCCGGTGCATCAGGCTCAGAAGGGAATAAATGGTTCTGAACCGTTGCTATTGTGAGCCAGTCTGATTGTTTATAATTTTTTATTGGTGAAGGACTTAAAGCAGTTTGTGTCTCTTTCTCAGATATGACTGCTTTAACCACTGCAGAAGCTGTAAGTGGAGTGAAGGCAGGTGCGGAAACAGCAGCTAAAGTGCTGCCGCTACGGAGAATAAAAGCTCTTCTATCCATCTTGATTGCTCGGTTTAACTTCGCTATTTAATCTCACTATTTAATCTCGCTATTTAAGATCGGAGGGGGGATTAATGATTATTGGTGATAGTGCTGAC
Source organism: Gammaproteobacteria bacterium (assembly GCA_028571885.1). GTDB lineage: Bacteria > Pseudomonadota > Gammaproteobacteria > GRL18 > GRL18 > GRL18. The sequence goes on from JAPVVU010000088.1 coordinate 2,336, forward strand.
GTTCCCGGCTGGTGCATCTTGTAAATTACCCAGGAGATGCCATTGCATTTGCTGAGGAGCAATATAACCCAGACGCTTATCAATTTCATCTCGCTCAGAAGTTAAAATAACAGTCCCGGGCACGCCAAAGTCGCCATAAAGTATTTTCACATCTGTGTTTGTTTCAATGTCAGCATTGATAGCAATATAGTTATTATTAATAATTTCAATAACCTTTGGGCTCTGGTAGGTGACAGCCTTCATTTTTTTGCAAAACTGACACCATTCAGCACTGATATCAAGTAATACCAATTTATTTTGCTCAGCGGCTAAAGCGAAGGTTTCAGTGGACCATTCGTGCCATTGTATGCCTTTCTCAGAAGAGGCAGCATCAGCTTCATTTGCGACGCACTGTAAGGAGAATACAGAGATAACAATTATGAGTATTAAGCGAAAGACAACGTACATTGAAAACCTGGCTTTTTTAATGGGAAAATTTTAAGTTGCTTAGAAGTATAGACCTTGCATCGGATAAAAAAATTTCAATAAAGCTGAATTATTTAGCCTCAACTGAATCAACAATTCGGTGATAGCTGTCCAGCCGTTGTTGGCTGATTATACCTTCGTCCAGGGCTTTAAGCAGACCACAATTGGGTTCATTGAGGTGTTTACAATCTCTGAAATGACAGTATTGCGTTTGTTGCTGCAGTTCAATAAAGCCATGTATGACATCGGTCTTATTAATTGCCCACAAGCCAAATTCTCGAACTCCGGGAGAATCAATGAGACTGGCCTGTTTGATAATGTGAGACTGTTGTTGGTTGTTGATATGATAGAGTCGTGAAACACTGGTAGTATGAATACCTTTGCTGGTTGCCAGAGAGACTTCGCCTTCTTTTATATTAGCATCGGGGAGCAGCGCATTGATTAAAGAAGACTTGCCGACTCCGGATTGGCCGACGAAAACGCTGACTTTATCTTCGAGCTGTTCCAGCAGAGTATTCATTCCCTGCTGACTTTTTGCGCTTGTATAGATAATAGGGTAGCCAATGTCCTGATAAATTCTAAGACGCTGTTCAAGAACCTCTCTTTGTTCATCAGAAAGAGTATCCACTTTGTTCAACAGCAGAACGGGCTGAATATGTGAGAGTTCGGCAGCCACAAGATAACGATCGATCAAGCCTTCGTTAAGCTCTGGAACAGGCGATGTGACGATTAGAAGTTGATCAATATTGGCGGCAACAGGTTTCATTTGCCCGGTAAAATCAGGGCGGGCCAGTACTGTTTTTCGTGGTTTAAGGGCTGTGATTACGCCCTGTATCTGTTCATCTTCAGGAATGTTATTCAGTTTCTGCCAGACGATTTTGTCACCACAGACAATGGTTTCTATATTCTGGCGCAACGCACAGCGAATAATGAGAGCAGTTTCTTCATCTTCGATATCCAATGTCGCACCAAAATTACTGACAATCGTTCCACGATGCAGTGTCTCATCAAGCTGATTATAGTGATCAGCAGTTTTTTTCTGCTTATTTGCTGCTCTGGCTAAACGTTCATCCTGAATTTTCTGGATGCGCCATTGCTGTCTTCGACTTAGCTTACGTTTTGCCATAAAGCCATTTTTTTTGATACTTAAGCACTTGAGAGCTATTTGAGTTTATAAAAATTAGTATTCAGGTATTCAACGACATCCTGAATCTGATCTTCTGGCCAGGCGACACCGACAGTGGTTTTACAACGGGTGACTTGATTTCTCAGACCCTCAATTGTACTTACGCGGCGATCAGAGCGGGTATAAATCAGATCCGGATTGCCGCCCATTAAAGATGAGTGGCAAGATTGACAATTGGCATCATGAAGATCTTTGCCATGTGCGGGATTGGCTGCAAAACTCGTTTGACTGGCTAATAAGAACAGGAGCAAGAAAAATAAAGAATTATGCTGCATAATCTTATGTTGTAAAATTCTGTGTCGTAAGTTCATTGAATTTCCTTTTAAGTTCGGTTTAAATGAGCAATCCTGACAGGTGCTGGCGGATGTGAATCATAATATGCTGAATGCAATGGATCGGGTGTTAGGGTATTGGCATTTTCTTTGTATAGTTTCACCAGAGCCTCAATCAATTTATTTGCATCAGCTTGTTCTGCCGCATAATCATCTGCTTCGAATTCGTGTTTACGGCTTATCATAGCGCTAATAGGGCTAAGAAAAAAGGTAAATGCCGGAGAAGCGATGCTGAATAAGATCAATGCGGCATAAATAGACTGTGTTGTCATCCCTAAACCATTATAAAACCACTGCTGCTGCATCAGCCAGCCAAGCATAGCAAATCCAGCTAAAGTCAGGAATGTCATGGAGACAAGTCGTTTAACGATGTGCTTTTTCTTGAAATGGCCCAGCTCATGGGCTAATACAGCTTCGACCTCTTCTTCTTCCAGAGAATCTAACAGGTTATCAAAGAAAACAATTTGCTTATTGTTGCCCAGACCAGTGAAATAGGCATTGCCATGACTGGATCGCCTGGAACCATCCATCACCAGGATGCCTTTACTAAGAAATCCACAGCGAGTCATCAATGCTTCGATGCGCTTTTTTAGTGACTCATCCTCAAGTTCTGTGAATTTATTGAATATGGGGGCTATAAATGCGGGATAAGCCCACATCATTAAAAAACTAAAACCCATCCAAACCGCCCAGGCGTAGATCCACCAGAATTCTCCAGCACTATTCATTAGCCAGAGTATGACCATAATGAGTGGAATGCCGATAGCCAGCCCTAAAACAGACTGTTTAATTAAATCAACAAACCAGATTTTGATTGTGGTGCGGTTAAAACCAAATTTTTCTTCCAGAACAAAAGTATTATAAAGTCCCAGAGGTATATCAAATATTGAAGAAATAAAGCCCATAAGCAGAATAAAAATAACACCAGCGTAAAGTGGATTGAGTTGATAACCTCGAACATATTGATCAAGATATTCAAGACCACCGCCGAGTGTCCAGATAAAGACCAGTGTGGTGCCAATCAAGAGTTCAATATTACCGAGTTTTTCTTTGGCAATAGTGTAATCAGCGGCTTTTTGATGTTCCTCTAAGGTGATTTTTTCAGAAAAAGCATCAGGTGTTTTATTGCGATGTTTTTTAACATGACTAATTTGACGCACGGACAGCCAGATATGGGTGAACACAGACAAAAAAACCATAATAATAAAAAGTGTTGTAAAAAGTGGCATAGTGTTCCAATTGCAAAATAAAGAGGACTCATCTTCGCTCTGATGATTAAGAAAAGAGTCTAAAATAGGTTTGTACAGTATATTAATATTTCATCATTGGCTATAATTATACCTTAGTTAATATAAAAATAAGACAAATGAGTACTAAATGACACAAGACCAACGTAATCTTGTCTGGGTTGATCTGGAAATGACCGGACTTGAGCCGGAAACTGACCGGGTTATTGAAATTGCGACCATTGTTACTGATGCAGAATTGAATATTCTGGCAGAGGGACCTGTCCTGGCAATACATCAATCTGATGCAACACTGGCTAAAATGGATGAGTGGAACACTTCTCATCATGGACAGTCGGGCTTAACTGAAAGAGTTAGAAAGAGCACTATCAGTGAAGCTGATGCCATTGCAAAAACAATCGAGTTTTTGAGTCAATATGTTGCTAAGGGTGTATCACCTATGTGCGGTAACAGCATTTGTCAGGATCGTCGCTTTATGGCCCGCTGGATGCCTGAACTGGAAGAGTATTTCCACTATCGTAATTTTGATGTCAGCACTTTGAAAGAACTGGCAAAACGCTGGTATCCGGAAGTGATGGATGGTTTTGAAAAGAAGGGCGCTCACCTGGCATTAGATGACATTCGTGAATCCATCGAAGAAATGCTTTATTATAGAAAAACTATTCTAAAATAAATGTAATTTTTCAGCGTATTATTTACAAAAAGCCTGTGGTTGCTTATTTTTCTGACTTTGATTGTTTGAACGAAGTGCCTTCTCATAACAGAAAGCAAAGTCAGAAAAATAAGTGACCATAGGCTTAACACGAGTAATTAATAAATACACGCTGAATAATTACAAATAAATTTGTGTTTCTCTTCTTTCACCGGTCTGTTTTGATAACTTTGAAGCCTGTTTTATATGCTGGAAATTCTTTCTAACTCATTGACTTGCAAATGATTTTTTCTCGCATAAGCCAAGGCTCTGGCCAGTCTGGCTGGAGCAGAGCGTCCCATGCATTGATGTGCCAGATCACCATTAATGGCTTCCACTACCGCTTCAACAAGACGTTCGCGATCATGTTCCTGGCCTGTCAAATGGTTTTGGATAGTCAGTACATCATCAATCACTTTTAATGCCAGTTCACGATTATTTTCCCATAATGAATTCACATCACCACCTACTTCCAACCCGGCAATATTCGTTGTCAGGATATAGAGGTTTTTGCGTACCAGTTCAAATAACATTTCACTGTCGTTTTTAACTATCCAGGTTGGAATATCAAGTGTAGCCAGTGCTGTTTTTATGATGTCAGCTTGCGGACCCATGATAGGGGAAGGTACCAGCACTTTAAAGTCCTGTCCTTTTTTCTTTTCAAACCAGACTGAAATGACAGTAGGATTAACTAACTGGTGTTTTTTCCAGTCATCGGGTAATAATTCATTTTGTAACAGCGTTGTTTTATTTTTCCAGTTATCTGGTAATTGTTCAAGTACTGGATCCAGATCACTTTCTCCAACAGCAACAAGAACCATTTGTGGATCGGAGACTTGCTTAGCTGTTTCAAAGATATCCATATCGCGGGTAATGGGGAACAGAGGATAGCCTGCGCGTAATAATCCACGAGTAAATACACCTGACATTTCACCGATGCCAATAACAATAATAGGTTTTTTCATATTGATTCTCTTTCGAAAAAAGTTTTATCTGTATTGAGATATATTAAATTTAGCTGACAGGTGAAGCCATCAGGTGTTCAACTATTTTTGTAACCAGTTCATCAGGCACAAATTTTGTTAAAACATCATTTGCACCACAAGCGATGGCTTTTTGCATATTCATTGTGCCATTGAGTGAGGTATGCATTAATACATGAATATTTTTGAATTTACTGAGTTGCCTTGCTTGTGTGACAAATGAATAACCATCCATTTCCGGCATTTCAATATCAGAGATTATCATTGATATGGGTTCCATGGTATGAGGATCACCATTTTGATAGTCATTAAGTATTTTTAGGGCAGCTTTTCCATCACGGGCCGAAATATGCTGCAGCCCCAGTTTTTCAAGGGCAGAAATTGTTTGTTTCATTGCCATAGATGAGTCATCAACAATCATTACCAATTTTCCAAAAACAGCTTCCAGTTTAAATGGATCGATATCTAAATTATCTTTACGAGGTGATTTAACACCAAGTACTTCGCCAAGCACTTTTTCAATGTCTATTAACTGGACGAGTTCCTCCTCTATAAGAGTTACTCCAGTGGTGTAATTACTGATGCCGGTGCCGCTGGATGGCGGGGAAATATCTTTCCAGTCACATAATACTATTTTATCAACACCACTGATCCATAATCCCTGGTGCGTACGATTGATTTCAGTCGTAATAACTGAACCCTGTCTGATTTGTTCCTCTGATAATATTCGCTGCGTTGAACTAATGGCTTTTGCTAAATCGATAATAGGTAATGTTTCCTCCCGAAGTTCAGCAATACCTAATATATTTGCATTTGAGGCAGGCAATTGATGTAAAGACGGACAGGGTATCACTTCTTTTATTTTAAGTACATTAATACCAAATCGACGTTTGCCGCCAAGATAAAATAACAGCAATTCGAGGCGGTTAGTTGAATTAGAAGTTGAGGTCACAAGTTAGTACTCCAAAAATTAAATATCTATGGCTGTGTATGAGATATAACGACATTATAGAAAAAAACTTTATTTTTCTCTATTACTCTTTCCGGGGTAATTGACGGGAAGAAGTTCATCAAGAAAATCAGCTTGAATAATAGTCAGATTGAACAACTTATATTACCCAAACGTTCAGTTAATTTTATATTTTCAGCATAGTCAATTGGCACAACGATCAGAGAAGGGCCTTCTGCTGCAAAGGCATTTTCTAATGCATCTGTAACATCGACACTGTTTTTAACAGGATGATAACTCCAGCCAAAGGCTTTGGATAATTGCTCCCAGTCAGGGTTGTTGAATGCCAAATCAGTATGATGTCCAAATTCATTTGCCTGTTTCCAGGCAATCAAACCATAGGCATTATCTTCCCAGATCATGACCACAATATTGGCATTAAAACGGCGAATGGTTTCCATTTCCTGAACATTCATCAAAAATCCGGCATCACCGCAAATGGCCAGAATTTTACGTTCCGGGTAAACAATATGGGCTGCAAAAGCACCCGGTAAAGCAAAGCCCATGGAACAAAAGCCATTAGGAATAAGGCAGGTATTGGGGGAGTGACATTGGTAATGGCGAGCAATCCACATCTTATGAGCACCCACATCGGAGAGCAGAATATCATCTTTACCCATAAATTGACGGACATCCCATAATACTTTTTGCGGTTTGACTCGCTCCTGAGTGGTGTCATCTTTATAGATAGCCAGTTCTTCACTCATATCTCTGCGCACTGCTGATTGCTGCTGAAAATTGAAGGTAAGCGAATGTTCCTGAAGATAATGATCCAGACGTTCATTAAGCATCCATAAAGTATGTGCGAGATCGCCGACCACCTCAATTTCAGGATGATATTTGTTGTCTATTTCAGTGGGGAGAAAGTCAGCATGGATAACGTTTTTAGTGCCATCCGGATTCCAGAGGCGAGGATGGTATTCAACCATGTCATAACCCAGAGTAATCACCAGATCGGCGCTGTCAATGGCACAGGCAATTAAATCTTTGGATTGTAAACCGATAGTATAGAGACAATAATCGGCATCCATATCAACACTGCCTTTTGCCATAAAAGTACTGACCACGCCGATTCCGGATTTTTCACATAACCGGCGTAATTGTTTGCTGGCACGTTTTCTAATACAGCCATTTCCGGCAATGATAATGGGTCTTTGAGCCTGTATGATCCGATCAAAAGCTTTGTTAACAATTTTGTCATCAGCAACGGGACGGCGAAAACGGCGAGGTGTAATTGGTTTTTGAGCGGTGTCTAGTTTGGCCAGATCTTCAGGTAATTCAATTAATACTGCCCCGGGTTTTTCTGTTCGTGCAATACGAACCGCTTTACGAACAATTTCAGGAATATTATCAGGGTGTAAAATAGAAGTTGCCCATTTTGTCACAGGCTCAAACATGTGCACCACATCCATAATCTGGTGTGATTCTTTGTGCTGGCGGGTAGAAGCCCCCTGACCCGTGAGTACTATCATGGGGGCATGATCCATATTAGAGTCAGCAACACCGGTGATTAAATTAGTTGCACCAGGTCCTAGTGTGCCCAGGCAGCCGGCTGGATTGCCGGTCAAGCGGCCATAGACTTCAGCCATAAAAGCTGCGCCCTGTTCGTGTCGAGTGAGTATGAATTTAATTTTGTCTGACTTTTCTAAAGACATCATAAAGTCAGCATTTTCTTCTCCAGGCACACCAAAAATATATTTAATGCCTTCTTCTTCAAGACATTGTATAAATAAATCAGACGCTTTCATTTGTGTTTTCTCACTGGCTTTTTTCTTTTAATAGTTAAACCTAAACAAATCAGTTAAACCGTAGTGAGAGCGATCAAGGTGCTGAAGATTCAAGGCTTTACAAGTTATTTTGATTTTATTCGTAGTCACCCTACGGGTGAAGTCAAAATGTTTTGGAAAGTC
>JAPVVU010000089.1 GCA_028571885.1 Gammaproteobacteria bacterium
AAAAAATTAGTCTCCATGGCTAACGCCTTACGTCAATTAAAAGATCATGATCTGGAAGAGGGAGCGAGTACACGTTTACTTGTTTATACCGCACGCTTAATTAAATCCGGTTTTGATCCCGTTGAAGCATGTTTAGCGGGTTTAATTGAACCACTCAGTGATGAAGAAGATGTCGTGAGTGCTCTTATGGAAGTGGTGTACGCATCATTCGGTCGATAGCTTTTAATTAAGAGTATTTAATGTGGAAGAACATGTAGGGCAATTTTGGGGTAAACTGATCACTTCAGTCTCTGATCGAAGTTATAAACAGGCAACTGTGACATTGTCTGATATCAGCAAACCGTTAGGTATTTTTTTTCGAGCTCTGGGTGGTGACGGCGGCTTACGGATAGTGGAGTCAATGGCTACTCAACATTATGCTAAACGCAATTGGAAACATCGTGTCGCGGGTACAGGAAAATATATTGAATTAAGCTGGCAAGATGAAGATACTCTGCATTTACCAAAACAGATTAATGTTTTTCCTGATCCTGAACTGAATAAAGACTTATACTATTGGCTGGCGGCTATCAATGCACAATGCCTGGAAAATCCTTCTGCCAGAGAGCGAGGCCTGCAAGGCTGGTTTACTTATAGCCAAATATTGACTCAGCAGGTATTGCAGCGGTTTCCGGGCTTGCAATCTCGTTATAATCGTCTGGTGACCGCTTATTTGCCATCGCGCTATACAGATGAAAATTTTAATGAGCAGGAGCGGGCTCAGGAAGATGCTATTGCACAGGCTTTGCGGGAACCTGGTAGTATTAATCAATTGCCAACCACTTCGCATGCACCTAAATCAGTCATACTTTGGCCTCATCCCAATCCACCTGAAGTAGCGGATCTGTCCAGTAAAAAAAATCAGCAAAACAACGAAGCTGATAATGATGACGATGAACAATCTTCATCAAAACCAAATAGTGATAAAAAACAAAACAAACGTCGTAATGCTGAACGGGTTGATATGCCGGATGGTAAGAGTGGTTTTTTTGCGTATCGCTTTGATACTATTTTTAGTTGGAGTGAATTTGTCAATGTTGATCGCACGACCGATGAAGATGATGATGTCGATCAGGATAGTGCTGACCAAAAAGCGGATGACATGGACTTTCTTTCAGTTGCTCGTGATGGCAAGTCCAAAGGCGGCAAGATTAAATTTGATCTGGATTTGCCCGCAGATTCTGCAGATGAGGTGATATTTGAAAGTGATGTTATGTTGCCTGAGTGGGATTATAAAAAACAGATTTTACAGTCAGATTATTGCTCTGTTGTTAACTATGTGCATATTACAGGTGAACAGGGTGAATTACCTGAAAGACTGCGTCGTACAGCAAAAAAATTACGTCAGCAATTAGAAGCACTGACCACGAAACGCGTTTGGCACAGACACCAGAGTGAAGGCAGTGAACTTGATTTGGATGCTTATATTAACTACGTGGGTGAACGTTTCAGCGGACACAAAGTAGAGCAGCCTGATCTGTATCAGCAATTGCGCTCTAGTGAGCGGGATTTATCCTGTTTATTATTAGCTGATTTGTCATTATCGACAGATACCTGGCTTTCCAATGAAGCACGTATTATTGATGTGATCCGAGATTCATTATTTTTATTCAGTGAAAGTTTGCGTAATACCGGTGATCAGTTTTCTATTTATGGTTTTTCTTCACGTAATAGGGGATATATACGCTTCAATACATTGAAAACATTTGAAGAAAAATACAATGGTATTGTACGTTCGCGTATTCAGGCCATTAAACCTGGTTTCTATACTCGTATGGGCGCCGCAATTCGCTATGCTGCAGAAAAACTTGAACAACAAGATACACAACAGAGATTATTGTTAATTTTAACGGACGGCAAACCCAATGATCTGGATCGTTATGAAGGTCGTTATGGCGTAGAAGATACTCGCCGTGCAATTCATGAAGCTAAAGCTAAAGGTTTACAAACGTTTTGTATTACCATTGATGATCAGGGTGGAGAATACCTACCCCATATTTTTGGTACTAACGGATATACCATCATCAGAAAACCAGAACACCTGCCGCAAAAATTACCTATTTTATATGCGAACTTAACAACCAATCCTGGCTAAAACTCTTTTTAATTAAGGTCGTGTTTCTTTATTTTCCGCCACAATGAAACTCGATCAATACCCAGAATCGCTGCAGCTTTAGTCCGGTTCCCCCCGCATTTATCCAGCACCCATTTTATGTATTCGATTTCCTGTTCATCCAGCGTGGGTAATTTATTTTTATTGAACCGCATGACTGAAATTGAATGTTCAGTGAGAGTTTGCGGCAGTTGAGCCAGGGTAATTTTTTTCTCAGTTGAAAGAACAATAGCCCTTTCAATCAAATTTTCCAGTTCACGAATATTTCCAGGGAAACCATATTGAGTTAAAACATCTATCACGTCAGGATCAAAATCATCCACTTTTTTATGCATATTAAGAGTATGTTTTTTTAAAAAATGATAGGCCAGTAAAGGGATATCGTCTATGCGTTCTGATAAAGGCGGGAGATGAATCTGAATGACATTAAGTCGATAAAAAAGATCCTGCCTAAAACGACCATCAGCAACTTCTAAGTTTAAGTCCCGGTTGGTTGCCGCCAAAAAACGGACATTGATTGGATAAGTTTTGGTACTTCCCAGGCGTTGTATTTCATTTTCCTGCAGAACTCTTAAAAATTTAACCTGCATATTTAAAGACATTTCGGCAATTTCATCGAGAAAAAGTGTACCATCTTCAGCCGCTTCTATTAGTCCCTGATGTGCTTTTCCAGCACCTGTATAAGCACCTTTTTCATGACCAAAAAGTTCGTTGGCCAACAGTTCCTCCTGTAAGGCCCCACAGTTTATTGCTACAAAAGGCTTTGTTTTTCGATCACTATTGGCATGAATGAATCGGGCTGCCAATTCTTTACCGGTTCCACTTTCACCTGAAATAATGACACTGCAATCTGATGGTGCCACTTGTTTCATTGTGTCTAATAAGTGCAGTGTTACAGGATCCTGCGTGATAATCTGATGTATATTATTATCTTCAATAAGGTGAGATTTTAATCTTTTATTTTCACGTTTGAGCGTAACAAGTTCAAGGGCATTTTTAACGATTTCCCGGATTTCATCTAATTGATAGGGCTTGGTTAAATAATGATAAGCGCCCATTTTCATTGCCTGAACCACAGAATCATAGGAACCATGACCTGTTAACATAATAACAGGAAGATCGGGGTCAATGCTCTGAGCTTTTTTTAAAATACCCATACCATCCACTTTGTCCATTTTCAGATCGGTGATGATGACATCAAATTTCTGTTCTTCAAGCATTTTAAAGCCACCAGAACCTGTACTTCTTGCAGTTACCTGATAACCACATTTAGTAAATAAGTGGGTCAGATTTTTTATTGCGATTGTTTCATCATCAATAATTAATAATGACGGGGCTTTCTTAGCTTGATCATCAATTGATTCATTAATTTCTGTATTCATTTTTGATATTTTTCTTTGTGTCACTTAAAATTTGGAAAAGCCTTACATCTTTTCAGACTGATTAAATTGAGTGCAGGGGAGTCGGATAATAAATTCAGTTCCTTTTTCTAATGCCTCAGAGGTATGACTGATCACACCAATTTCACCTGAATGTTCTCGGATAATTTCCTGCACGATATATAAACCGATACCCATTCCACTTCCTGGTGCTTTTGTTGTATAGAAGGGGTCAAATATATGTTTAATTGTTTTTTCATCAATACCTTCGCCACTGTCTTTTATGCTCAGACTGGTATAAGCAATGGCTTGATTCAGTGGTTTTTTTATATCACCAATGACATAAGCATTATCAGGCAAAGCATTCGAATTATCCCAGCAAAAAGTGGCTTTTAGCTCAATCTGATTACTTTCATCACCCGCATCGATCGCATTTTTTATAAGATTGATCAATACTTGTTGAAATCTTTGTCGATCGACATTAATAAACAATTTATCCGGGATATCTTTTAATATGACAGGTAATTGCTTCAGATCATTGTGTAATAAAAGTAGAGTATTATCGATTAATTCAGCCAAAAGGACAGGCTCAATGACAAAATCTTTTTGTTGACCAAAGTTTTTGAGAGCACTGACAATTTTATGTGCTCTCATTGTTTCACTGTCAATTTGTTCCAGCCAATCAGTTAATAATTCTCGATCGGCACTGTCTATTTCTTCTTTTAACAACTGGCAGGAAGATAGAATGTTACCCAGGGGATTGTTTAACTCATGAGCAACACCTGATATCAATACTCCCAGTGATGCTAATTTTTCAGTGTGCAATAATCTTTTCTTCCTCAAATCCAGCTCATAAAGCATACGATTAAATGCATCAATGAAGGTAATGACTTCCTGTTCATGTTCATTATTATCGACTAAAATTTGTTCAAATTTACCCTGGGCAATGGGTTTCAAATTTTTTTCAAGTTCTCTCAGAGGCTTTACCACCAAACGACTGAGTCGATAACCAATAAGTACAGTTATTAGTGCTGTAATAAAAATAGCACTGGCTAAAGTCCACTGGGTTGCATTTAATGATTGTACTAAAGACTCTCTTTCCTGTGAGGCAAATTTATCGGCAATGGTTGATAATTGATGCCCCAAAGGGCGAATTGTGCTGGCCACATCTTCTTTTTGTAATAGCTCCCACTGCTCCCAATATTTGGTGAGAAGAATTTTGTAGCTGGATAACAATTGCTGCAGGTTTTCCAAATCAACTTTGGAATACAGATTGGAGTAGCTGTCATGATTTATATTCAGATTTTTGATGGCTTTCCGGGTAAAAAGAAGAATATATTCCAGATCATTCTTATTGTGATAAAGAAATAAATTCTTTTCATGCAGCCTCATTTCGAATATATCATCTTTGAAATTTGAGATAACAACGCCTTCTTTTACCTGTTGTTGTAAATATAAGAGGTTAAAAAAAGCAAACAAACAGAGCAAAACAATAAAGATTGCCAGCAGATAAAATGCTCTTGAAGTTTTATGTCGAATACTGTTCATAGGAATTTAAAATTATTACTTGTGTAGCTTTCAATTCATCGTTGCTTAAGGTTGATGTTTAAATTGTTGCATATTGAAAAAATCTTCGCAAATGATAAAAAATGCACTTTAAATCGTCTGTATCTTTAATGAAACATAGATGTTGCATAATGTAACACTGCTTGCCGGTAATTATATTAGTAAATTAGAATAAAGTTTATGTTCTGTGTTACAATCTGCAACACTTAAATTTAACTAAGGGTTATTTGTCATAATTTTGTAATAATAAAACAATGACTTACCTTTGATTTGTTTGTTGGCTCAATTTTTGCTTAACGAATCATAATTATAAAATTTTAGTTGAATTAAGGTGTTTTTTAAATGAAAGCAAGTTTTAAAAAAGCAATGAAAGGTCTATCGGCACAATATGCCGGTGAGTATCTGTCATCAGTCAATAAGATAAATGTGCTTAATGAGTATCCTGTTGCTGCACGAATGGGTTCTAAGCGGAGTGAGTTTGACTCCGGCGAGTTAAATGAATCTAAAGCAGGAGGAGGAACACACATTGCAATATTATGTAATGATGCAACGAACCTGAATGTTCTGGATTATGTTTTGGATAATTCTAATGACTGTAAAGTGGATATCCTGTATCACGGCACACCTAATACTGCTAAGTCTGAGTCATTTTATAAGCAGGCAAAGAGCAGCTTTATTGAAAATAATATTGATATCCAATTGGTTAAATTGATTAATGATTCTATTAGTGAAATTAAAGATTATCTGACACAGTCAGGATCCTTACAGTATTTAGTAACCGATTCTCATAATCATTTAATTAAAGATTTTTTAAATAATAAAATCTTTAAAGGACAAGTTAATGTGCCTATGGTATTAATTAATTAATACCATGCATTTTGAAAAAAAATGAAATAAAAAAATTAAATTAAATTGTTGTTGTAAAAGAGATGTTCAATGAAAGATAAAATTATCGTACAAAAAAAGAAAATTATTGCTGGAGTGGTCTTTTTGGCTGCTGCTCTGTTTATGGCAACCATTGTGCCGACCATTCAAATGTCCTGGGTTATGGGCTTATTGCTGCTGACTATTTATCTGTTTGCTTTTGAAGTATTAGAAGTTGATGTGACCGCAATATCTATTATGGTTTTGCTGGGACTCTCAACCCTGTTTGCACCGATTATGGGGCTGGATGCAGGTCTGGTGTCAACTGATAAGCTGTTTGATGGTTTTTCCAGTAATGCTGTAATGTCCATTATAGCGGTCATGATCATTGGTGCAGGTCTTGATAAAACAGGTATTATGAGCAAGGTAGCGACCTTTATTCTTGATGTGGGCGGCACATCAGAAAAACGCATCATTCCTATTGTTTCCAGTACTGTGGGTTTCATTTCCTCCTTTATGCAGAACGTTGGTGCAGCGGCACTCTTTATTCCTGTTGTAAGTCGTATTTCTGCACGCTCTGGTTTGCCCATGTCGCGTCTGTTAATGCCGATGGGATTTTGTGCCATTTTAGGTGGAACTGTGACCATGGTTGGTTCATCACCTTTGATCCTTTTAAATGATCTTATACTAACCACCAATCATGGTTTACCTGAAGCGCAGCAAATGGAGACCTGGGGATTGTTTTCTGTGACTCCTGTTGGTCTGGCACTTGTTTTTACTGGTATTATTTATTTTGTTCTTGCAGGGCGTTTTGTTTTACCAAAAGGAACGGATAAAGTGGATGCAAATACTGCAACGAATACCATGGATTATTTCCAGAATATTTATGGTATTGATTATGCCTTGTTTGAACTTGTGGTTCCTGCTGATAGCCCTTTAGTGGGTCATGTATTAAATGATATTGAGCAGGAAGGAAAAATTCGAATTATTGCGGCAATCAAAGGTAATACCAAAGATGTGACCATTGGTGCAAATGGTGTGGCCAGAGATTATACGATTGAAGCCAATACCGTACTGGGTATTCTTGGTTCTGAACAACACATCAGAGAATTTGCTAAAGATTATACGATTGAAGTGAAAGATGATCTGGAATTCTTCTCAGAGACATTATCATCTGCACGTTCTGGTGTAGCAGAAGTGGTTATTCCACCTGGTTCTCAACTGATTGATAAATCAGCTCGTGATATCTGGTTAAGGAAGACTTATGGTCTGGCTATGGTTGCCTTGCACCGTGAAGGTGAAACTCTGGGTTCCGGTGAAGGCATTCGAGATCTGCCTTTCCATGCAGGTGATACCCTGGTTGTTCATACTTTATGGTCTAATCTGGAGCGAATCACAAAAGACAAAAACTTTGTGGTCGTCACAACTGAGTATCCTCATGAAGAAACTCGCCCGCATAAAGTTGGTTGGGCCGGGTTATTCTTTGCCATTGCCCTATCGATGGTGTTATTCACCGAACTGAAATTATCCATTGCTTTATTAACTGGCGCTATTGGCATGGTTTTATCGGGTGTACTTAAAATTGAGGAAGCTTATGAAGCCGTTTCCTGGAAAACAGTTTTTCTGTTAGCCAGTCTTATCCCTCTGGGGCTTGCAGTACAAAGTTCCGGTACTGCCGGATGGATTGCTGATCAGACATTGAAAGTGGTTGGTGATATGCCTGTCTGGGTTATTCAGCTATCAATTGCTGTTCTGGCCACATTCTTCACTCTGGTGATGTCTAATGTCGGTGCGACGGTGTTATTAGTACCGCTTGCCGTCAATATCGCATTAGGTGTTGAAGGTGCTGATCCTGCTGTATTTGCCTTAACGGTTGCTATTGCCACATCAAATTCATTTCTGATACCGACTCATCAGGTTAATGCTTTAATTATGGGACCTGGTGGTTATCGTGTGCCTGACTTCATGAGAGCGGGTGGTATTATGACCATACTGTTCCTGATTGTCATGACTGTGATGATGTCGCTTGTCTTCTAGATAAGTGTTCCACCAAAAGTAGGCCCCATGAGGGGAAATAGTGAGCCGCATCAGAACCCGGCATTTATTATTGTGCTCGGACTGCGTCAAATCGCCCCATAATAAACGCCATGTTCTAATGCTTATTGTTCACTGTTTAGGAACAGTTATTTAGATAAACATTAACTCTGTTAATTGAATGGTTCCATTTTTGGTGGATGTGCTTGTGCAGATTCACCTTAATCAATGGATGAATACACCTTTGCTTATGTGATTATAAAAAAGATGATTTAAAAATTATGATTTTATTAAAAAAAATTCAACTACCGCTTTTTATTGCTCTACTCTTAATTCCCTTCCAACTTTTTGCTGCAGAAGCGGGCGGGGGACATGAACCAATGGACATGACGTCCAGTTCGATTGGTTATATTGCTTTAATTCTCTTTATGATCGCCTATGTTTTTGTTATGGCTGAAGAGTTTACCCATTTACGTAAATCCAAGCCTGTTATTTTAGCTGCGGGCCTTATCTGGGGCATGATTGGCTGGGTTTATATGGATCATGGAATGTCAGAACTGGCAGAACATGCTGTTCGTCATAACCTTCTGGAATATGCAGAACTGATGTTATTCCTGTTAGTTGCCATGACTTATATTAACGGTATGGAAGAACGACAAGTTTTTGATGCACTGCGTTCCTGGTTGATCCGCAAAGGTTTTTCTTTTCGCCAATTGTTCTGGTTAACAGGTGTACTGGCCTTTTTCATCTCACCGATAGCTGATAATCTAACCACCGCATTATTAATGTGTGCTGTTGTTCTTGCGGTTGGTGGCACCAATACTCGTTTTGTCTCAATTGCCTGTATTAATATTGTTGTGGCAGCCAATGCGGGTGGTGCATTTAGTCCCTTTGGCGATATCACCACCTTAATGGTCTGGCAAAAAGGCATGGTTGATTTTTGGGGATTCTTTGCTCTGTTCATTCCATCTGTGGTGAATTTTATTGTGCCTGCTGCGATTATGCATTTTGCTATTCCAAATGAAAATCCTGCCGTATCAGATGAAGTCGTGCCTATGAAGCGTGGTGCTAAACGTATTATTGCACTTTTTTTAATGACTATTATTACTGCTGTAAGTTTCCATAATTTTCTTGGTTTACCACCCGTTATTGGAATGCTGACAGGCTTAAGTTATCTTCAGTTTTTAGGCTATTATCTTAAGAAAACCAAACACAAGTGTATTTCTCATGAGCAGTTTTCTGATAAGAATGAGGTGGGTGAATTTGTTGTATTTGATGTTTTTAAACCTGTAGCAAAAGCAGAATGGGATACCTTATTTTTCTTCTATGGCGTTGTTTTATGTGTCGGTGGCCTGGGTTTTCTTGGTTATTTATCCATGGCATCTGAATTGATGTATACCCAGTGGGGAGCGACTTCAGCCAATATTGCTGTGGGTGTTTTGTCTGCTATCGTTGATAATATCCCTGTTATGTTTGCCGTACTAACCATGAATCCTGAGATGTCAACAGGACAATGGCTACTGGTCACAATGACAGCCGGTGTCGGCGGTTCTTTATTATCCATTGGCTCTGCTGCCGGCGTGGCTTTAATGGGGCAGGCCAGAGGTCAATATACCTTTTTTGGTCATTTAAAGTGGGCACCTGCCATTGCAGTAGGCTATGCTGCGAGCATTGGCACGCATATGTGGATTAATAGTGCATTATTTTAGGTGTGCTTGTTCCCGAACTGAAATAATAAATCCCATTCCCTCTGGATGAAAAGGGGGGCAGCAGATAGTACTTTTAAAAAGGGATGAGTTCGGATAAAATAGTTGACTAATTTGGTGTGATATTTGATGCTCAGCTTAAATGACTTCAATGACATACCCTTTAACCTGGAATAATTGTAACTATTCAGCATATTATTTACAAAGAGCCTGTGGTTGCTTATTTTTCTGACTTTGATTGTCTGAGCGCAGCGTCTTCTCATAACAGAAAACAAAGTCAGAAAAATAAGTGACCATGGGCTCAACAGTGGTCATTAAGAAATATACGCTGATTATTCCAGGTTCAACTCCAGAAAAAGGTAAGTTCATATGTCTGAAGCACCCGGCTACAATCTTAATTGTCAGAAATGTCAGGTACAGTACAAACTGG
>JAPVVU010000090.1 GCA_028571885.1 Gammaproteobacteria bacterium
ATGCTTCTTCTGACACTAAATGTTGTCAGCTCTGCATTTTTATATATTTCTTCAGTAAACTCAGTCCAATGATTGGAAACAAGCACTGGAATTCCTCGTTCCGCTGTTTTTTCTGCCAAAGATGCAAGTAATTTCTGCTGCTCCATGGTAAAACCTTTTTTTTCATATTGAAATGTTGAATTGCTATCATTTACCGGAACGTAGGGTGGGTCACAGTAAACCACATCTCCTTTTTTTGTATTTAATATCGTTTCTTCGAAGCTTTGTTCAATAAAAACCGCAGACTGACTTTTTTCTATAAAGTCTTTTATGTAGAGTTCTGGAAAAGTTATCTTCTTAAATTTACCAAAGGGTACATTAAAACCACCACTTTTATTATATCTGCATAAGCCATTAAAGCAGTGTTTGTTAAGATATAAAAAAAGTGCTGCTCTCAATTTTTTGTCTTTTGTTTCATTAAACTTTTTTCTCAATTCATAATATTTCTCGGAATCATTGTTTTCAACTATAAAAAACTGTCGGGAATAATTAAGAAAGTTTTCTTTTTCGTTTTGTAGATGTAAATAGAGGTTAATAACATCTCTGTTGGTATCTGCAATCAAATTTTCTTTATAATCAGTATTAAGGAAGACAGTTGCTGAACCACAGAATGGTTCGATTAAACGGTTACCTGAAGGAAGGTTTGACTTGATTTTATCAATGATCTTACGCTTTCCACCTGCCCATTTTAAAAATGGGACTTTAGATTTATTTTGAATTTTCACTAATGATTACAACTCTTTTATAAAAACGGCTGAATTACGTTGGTAGTTGTATAAAGCCTGTTTTTCACTGGGCAGGTCTTGAATATTTGTTTTAGTAAAACCTTGTTCTCTAAACCAGTGTGTTGCCTGTGTCGTCAGGATAAATACTTGTTTTAACTGCTTGATTCTAGCTTCTTCACAAATGTGATTAAATAGTTTTTCTCCTCTTCCCTGAGATCGATATTTCTCATCTATGGCCATGCAGGATATTTCTGCCTGTTGTTTGTTTTCACTTAAGTATAAAGCACCACAACCTATAATTTTTTTATCTCTTTCTATGACATAAAAATTTTCAACTTCTGTTTCAAGACGCTCGCGAGAACGTTTTACCAGTAATCCTGATTGTTCTAATGGTTCAATCAGCTCAATAATTCCTTTAACATCTTCAACAGAGGCTGTTCGAATGTCTTCTAAATCATCAGTGCAGATCATTGTGCCAATACCATCCTGCGTAAATAATTCTAGGAGCAGGGCACCTTCAAGTTTGCGGTCAATGATATGAATTCTTTTAACGCCTGATTCACAGGCCTGGACAACCCGCTGATAATGACGAATTATTTCACTTTTTTCAGCATCTGCCCGAGTGATTATTTTTTTTAATTCTTTAGTTGTTAAATCATGCAGCAACTGATTATTTTTATCAACAATGCCACAGGCATCATCAATAAAAATGAGTTTATTTGCATTGAGCGCTATGGCGCTTCTGGTGGCAAGATCTTCGCCATTGATATTAAAAGTTTCTCCTGTTGTAGAATAACCAACAGGGGATAGTAAGACCACATCACCAACGTTAAGTGAGTGTGAGATTGAATCGGTATCTATTTTCCTGATATCACCTGTATGCAAAAAATCGACACCATCGATAATACCTTTTGGTTTTGCGATAATAAAATTACCAGAGATGATATTGATTTGTGAACCAGCCATTGGTGTGTATTTTAGACTGGTGGTAAAGAGTGCTTCAATATTGAGTCTGATACATCCAGAGGCTTCCTTAATAACCTGCATTGTTTTGTTGTCAGTTACCCGGAGCCCTTGAGCATATTCAGATTTTATAGCCAGACTTTTAAGTCTCTCATCGATTTGTGAGCGTGCACCATGAACCAGAACCAGTTTTACTCCCAGGCTGTTGAGTAAAGTAATATCATGGACCAATGATGGAAATTCATTATCTGCCAGTACATCACCACTGAAATAAATGACAAATATTTGCTCACGAAAGGTATTGATGTATGGTGCTGCATTACGAAACCATTGAACAAAATTCGTTTCGATGTTATTAGTTTTCGTTTCGAAGTTATTAGTTAAAGATGAGCTGTTCGATGTATTTATGTTAGAATCTGTCATGTCTTTCTCTTATGCATAGCGCATTATAACATTAAGATTATTTCATTGCCTAACCTATTGTCATTGGACTTATTAAAAATACATTATGTCACTTTCTCTTCCTGATTTATTGGCTTTAATCGGTTATCTAACTATTGTGATGGCAATTGGCCTTTATTTTTCCCGTGTCAATACCAGTACTGAAGAATATTTTGTTGGTGGACGCTCTTTTTCTGGCTGGGTCATCGGTTTAAGTCTTGTGGGTACTTCTATTAGCTCTATTACCTTTCTTGCTTACCCCGGAGATGCCTATAAGACGGCCTGGCTCAGATATCTGCCAAATTTAATGTTGCCAATTGCTATTTTTGTTGCGGCCTATGTTTTTTTACCTTTCTTTCGCCGTGGTAATACGATAACTGCTTATGAATACCTCGAAGATCGTTTTGGCCCTTCGATACGAGTTTATGGTGCGTTAACGTTTATTCTTGGACAGCTCGTGCGAATCAGTCTTATTTTATATCTTCTGTCTTTATTAATTCATGAGCTGACAGGTTTAAGTGCAGAGATGTCAATTGTCCTGGGTGGTGTTTTTGTTGCTGTATACACCATTGTTGGCGGTATAGATGCGGTTATCTGGACTGATGTGTTGCAAACAATTGTTTTAATGGTTGGCGGTATATTATGTCTGGTGGTTATTGTTGATAGTCTGCCCGGTGGTTTGGAGCAGATTTTCAGTATTGCCTCAGAACACGGAAAATTAGCCTTTGCTGAATTGAAAGGTGATGAATTAATTCCCGTTAGCTGGTCTTTTTCCTTACAGGATAAAACTGGTACAATGCTTTTATTATTAGGCTTAACTGCCTGGTTAACTGAATATAGTGCGAATCAGAATACAGTACAGCGTTTTTGTGCGTCAAAAAGTGATGCAGAGGCACGCAAAGCGATGTTTGTCTGTGCTTTTACCAGCCTTCCAATCTGGGCTTTCTATATGTTTCTGGGGACGGCACTTTATGTCTTTTTTCAGGTGTTTCCCACAGAGACTGCGACTCAAATTCTTAATGGTCAGCAAAAAGCTGAGCAAATACTGCCTTATTTTATTAATCATTATTTACCCTCAGGTGTTGCTGGAATAGTTATCGCTGCGGCACTTGCCGCGGCTATGTCATCACTTGATTCCAGTATTAATGCAATTTCTACTGTTTCTATTGTTGATATTTATAAACGATTTTCCAAAACGGAAAAACAGGATAAACATTATTTGTTAGTGGCAAAAATAATTGCAGTGGTTGTGTCAGTTATTATGATCGTGGGTGCCATACTGCTGATGAGTGCCGAAACTAAGACGCTGCAGGATACTGCAACAATCCTTGTATCGATTGTTTCCGGTGGTGTGCTGGGCATTTATTTACTCGGGTTTTTTACTGATCAGGGTGATGCTAGAGCTGTCTGGAGTGGTTTGCTATTAACTGCTTTGTTTACCATTTGGACAATTTTAGCAAAGAAAGAACTTTTACCTGACGATTGGGTTCTGCCTTTTGATTTGTACTACACAGCAATTATTGGTAATTTGCTTATGTTTTTAACCGGCTTTTTTATGTCACGAGTCATATTTCCACGTCAGTCTCCTGTTGGTGAACTTTCAGTTTGGGGACGAAAGAAGTCTTAAGTCAAAAAATCAACAGACCGGGTATTCTTGTTCTCTATTAACTTATATAATAATTCATTCCCTGAGATAGAAGATTTGGGCACAGCTCCTTTCTTTTGATTTTAGACTTTTAAGTTTAGCTAAAGGCTTACGACTTACAACTAAAGACTTTCAACTTCTTTTAAGGATTTTTTATGCCTGAATATCGTTCAAGAACTACCACAGCCGGCAGAAATATGGCGGGTGCGAGAGCACTATGGCGTGCAACCGGAATGAAAGATGATGATTTCCAAAAGCCGATTATTGCAATTGCAAATTCATTTACTCAGTTTGTACCCGGTCATGTTCACTTGAAAGATATGGGACAGCTGGTTGCCCGAGAAATTGAAAAAGCAGGTGGTGTGGCAAAAGAATTTAATACTATTGCTGTTGATGATGGTATTGCCATGGGACATGATGGCATGTTGTACAGTCTGCCATCCAGAGAACTGATTTCAGATGCAGTGGAATATATGTGTAATGCCCACTGTGCGGATGCATTAGTGTGTATTTCCAATTGCGATAAAATTACACCGGGAATGCTTAATGCTGCACTGCGTTTGAATATTCCCGTTATCTTTGTTTCTGGCGGGCCAATGGAGTCGGGTAAAGTCGTTATGCATGGTAAAGAAGTGCATCTTGATTTAGTGGATGCCATGGTTTCTGCGGTGGACGAGAATGTCAGTGATGAAGATACCGACATTATGGAACGTTCTGCCTGTCCAACCTGTGGTTCCTGTTCTGGTATGTTTACCGCAAATTCTATGAATTGTCTGACTGAAGCTCTGGGCTTATCTTTACCGGGCAATGGTTCTCTTCTGGCCACGCATGCAGACAGAAAAGAGCTTTTCCTTGAAGCAGGACGACGAATTGTCGATTTGGCAAAACGTTATTATGAACAGGATGATGCATCTGTTTTACCGCGAAATATTGCAACCTTTGAAGCCTTTGAAAATGCCATGTGTCTCGATATTTCCATGGGCGGATCGACCAATACTATTTTACACCTTCTCGCGGCAGCACAAGAAGGGGAAGTCCCTTTCACCATGGATGATATTGACAGGCTTTCCAGAAAAGTGCCCAATCTATGTAAGGTTGCACCGAGTACCCAGAAATACCATATGGAAGATGTTCACCGTGCAGGTGGCGTTATGGCTATATTGGGCGAATTATCCAGAGCAGGTTTGTTAAATACCGATGTTAAGATGATCCATAGTGATTCACTGTCTGATGCAATTGCTCATTATGATATTGCGGTCTCAGAGGATGATGAGGTTCGACAAATGTTTCGGGCCGGGCCGGGTGGTGTGCCGACTCAAGAAGCATTCAGCCAGTCAAAGCGCTGGGAAAGTCTGGATGTAGACCGTAAAGCCGGTTGTATTCGAGACAAAGAACATGCTTATAGTCAGGATGGCGGCCTGGCTGTTCTTTATGGCAATATTGCGGTTGATGGCTGTGTGGTTAAAACCGCCGGCGTTGATGATTCTATACTCTGTTTTACAGGCCCGGCTCGTATTTTTGAAAGTCAGGATTCGTCGGTTGCGGCTATTCTAAATAATGAGATAAGCGCAGGTGATGTGGTTATTATTCGTTATGAGGGTCCGCGTGGCGGGCCAGGTATGCAGGAAATGCTATATCCAACCAGCTATTTAAAATCCAAAGGCTTAGGTAAGGCCTGTGCTTTATTAACAGATGGTCGTTTTTCTGGCGGCACATCCGGTTTGTCTATTGGCCATGCTTCACCAGAAGCAGCAGAAGGCGGTGCGATTGGTTTGATTGAAGAGGGTGATTTAATTGCAATCGATATCCCGAATCGAAAAATTGATGTTAAAGTCAGTGATAATGAATTAGAGCAGCGTCGTAAAGCAATGGAAGCAAAAGGTGATGATGCCTGGCAGCCGGCAAATCGTGTACGTCATGTGAGCCAGGCATTACAGGCTTATGCTGCGATGACAACCTCAGCTTCACGCGGTGCTGTTCGGGATGTTTCACAACTAAAACGAAAGTTTTAATCCAGGGACTTTTTTGTATAGGGGATAACTCAGCCTGCCTGTTTTTTTATTGAGTTGTTTCCTCTACTTGAATCAGGCAATTTTTATCCAGCAGCCGGTTTACAGAACTGGCAGTTTTATTTTTTTATGTCACAATATGTAGTATAAGGAAAAATCAAAGATACATATAAAGGTTATTATGGCATCTTCAGCAAAAATTGAACATCGTGAGCGTCGTGAACATACCAGACATCCTATCAGCCTTGAAGTGTTTGTCTCGCCTGTCAGGGTTACCAATACCCGTATAGAATCCCGAATTATCAATATGAGTTTATTGGGTTGTGCTATTGAGCCGAACTCTTATGCTTTTAAAGAAAAAGAAAAACTGGCAATCTGTTTTGTTGCTTCAAAAGAGCAATGCTCTATGTCAACGATTATTAAAGCCGAAGTTGCCCACATCTGTGACGATTATATCGGCCTTTGTTTCGACTCTATGGGGGATGATGTGATAGAACTTCTTAGAGAACTCTTAAAAGAGGCTAAGTATTTTTAAAAGAAAGTGCTAAGTAGGTGGTGAGAGGTGTTAAGTAAAAGCAGCTTTTACCTAACACCTCTCACTTCACACTTTTCTTTACAAGCGATTCCAATTGGCTTTTTTCTGACCTGAGCGAAGTTTAGGGAAAATAAGGCCTAGAATCATACCGCCAAATAAGACTCCAGCACCTGTCATAAACCATTCTTGATCACTATTATCTTCCAGAGTCTGATATTCCTGTTTTAGAAGACGGTTTTCGGATTCTATTTTGACTAGCTCATTTCTGAGTTGATCGTTTTCAGCCTCAAGCTGCATTGGGCGTGCTGCTATCTTTTTCAGCTTGGCCAGTTCGACATTTAAATTTTCTTTGTTGCTGAGTAACTTGTTTTCTGAACTACTCAGCGTATCACGTTCAGTTTTTACAGTACTAAGCTCAGTCACCATGAAGTCATATTTTTCTTTCATCTGAGCAACATCATGTTGTGCCTTGGCCAGTAAGGTTTTTGCTACAGGTGTTTTGATGAGGAAGCGGCTCAAAACCCAACCTTCTACTCCCTGAGGTGTTTTTGCTCGGGTGTAACCGGAATCTTGTTCTAAAATAGTCAGGGGAGTGCCGCTTTTGACTATTTTTATAATTTTAAAACTATTTCCCTTGCCGGAGCGCATATTAATAACGAGTTCATCGCTCACATATTCTACTTTTGCTGCTGCAACTGTACTAAAAAGTAGTAAAAAAAGAGTGATTATCGCTAAAAAAAGTGTATTTTTACTGGAAATATCCATATTGGGGTCCTTACCGGATTAACTGAATAAAATAAATTTTTGCCACGGATTAACTTTATTTTATTAACAAAATAATTGAAGTGCTATTATCCTAAATTCTTTAACAGGATTCCACTACTCAAGAGTTTCCTGCAAATATTCAGAGGGATCAGAATAAAAAAATAAACCAATCTGGCTGCCTTCTATTCGGGTAATTTTGGCAGCAATAGCAAAACTATTTTGACTATGATTGATAGGGAGGTACAGGTTGACATCATCCAGTTTGGAAAATACTGCACCCGAAACGTTTTCTAATAACATTCCACCCTTACCAATATTAACGGCTGTGCCTTTAGCGTGTCTTTGATCCGGTAACTCAATGTTAACTGGAAAACTGACACTGATTCTGCTGTATTCTCTTTTATTATGAGTACTGTGCATTATTGGTAGCAACCCTTTAAATATTTGTTATGTGATAATTCGTTAATAATAACTTATCAGGAGAAAACAATCATCCTGATACTCGTATTTTGACTGTCTTAGTTACTTTGATGCCTTGTTTAGATAATATACCTGGAAATCTGTTTTTGATAATAAATCGGTGAGATAGATGTGGATCAGCTTGTGACTCACGCTATTGCCTTAAAATTAACATGAATCACTAAATAAGTGTTCCACCAAAAGTAGGCCCCATGAGGGGAAGTAGTGGGCATTTATTATTTAATGAGCCGCATTAGAACCTGGCATTTATTATTGTGCTCGGACTGCGTCAAATCGCCCAATAATAAATGCCAGGTTCTAATGCTCATTGTTCACTGTTTAGAACAGTTATTTAGAGCTAAAAGGAGTTATACTTGAAAGCGTTTAACCAGATCTTCCATTCCAACTGAAATTAAGCCTATTTTATTGCTGGATTCCTTAAGTTGTTCAACACTATCAATTATGTGGGATCCCAGATCTTTAATAATGATTACGTTGGTATTCACTTCTTCAGCAACGACACTCTGCTGTTTAGTGGCTGCGGCATTTTTCTGACTCATCTGATTAATAGAGTTAAGTTCGGTAACAATGGTGTTTAATGTATTACCTGCCAGACTTATTTGAGAGACATTGTCGCTGACATCATTTTTACCTTCAGCAATAGCTTCTATTGCCTTATTAGAACCACTTTGCAGACTGGAGATCATGGCTTCAATTTCACTGATAGATTCCTGAGTTTTCTGGGCAAGCGTGCGAACCTCATCGGCAACAACGGCAAAGCCCCTTCCCTGTTCACCTGCACGGGCGGCCTCAATGGCAGCGTTGAGAGCTAATAGATTAGTTTGTTCTGCAATACCGCGGATCACATCTAATATACTGCCAATACTTTTACTGTCTTCACCGAGCTGCTGAATAACGCTACTGGCATTATTAATAACTTGTGCCAAAGACCGGGTTGAGTCAATTGTGGTTTCAACGATACTCCTGCCTTCATTCGCTATAGTATTCGCCTGCTGTGCTGCTTCAGCAGTACTGGTGGTATTATCAGCAATATTCATGGCAGAGGCACTCATTTGTGTCATTGCTGTACTGACCTGTTGTGTTTCTATTTGCTGTCTTTCGACATTGTCGAATGTTTTTTCTCTGATTGATGTAAATTGCACAGAATATTGTGAAAGATCCGTTGATGTTATGTTCAGTTTCTGAATTATTTCCTGAAAATCAGCAAGCATTTTGTTTAAGCTGATGCCAACCTGAGAAACTTCATCATTACCTTTATCTTCTACTCTTAGTGTTAAATTGCCGGTGCGACAGATTTCCTCTAATGTTTTAATAAAACCGGACAATGAGCGGGAAATTGTTTGTGATACGAAAAAAGCGAATCCGATAATCAGAGCAGCAATGAGTAACGATGCAATTAAATTAATTGTTTGTATTGAATCGCTGGTGCTTTTTACATCGTCTTTAATTATGAGATGAATTTTTTCCAGTAGTGCTTCGCTTTGATGAATTGTGCTGCGCATTTCACCCAGGACACCTTTTTTAGAATCAAAGCCCTTTTTTTCAGTAAGTGCCGTTAACTGCAAAAAATCTTTTTTATAATTATCAATATCTTTCAAAAGTTGGGATTTATGAACATCATCAATATCTGAACTATTAACATCATCAAGAAAAATCACTATGTTGTTATTAAACTTATTAATATACTTGGCATTTTTACGCATAAGAAAGTCTTTTTCATTTCTTCTAAGCATCAACATATCTTTAGCTAATTTGTAGTCTGTTAAATCTACAAGCTCTTTAAGCAGGTCTTGTGTTTTATGTACAGAATTTCTTAATGTGCCCCTTAATCCTGATTTGGGATCCAGGCCAATTTGTTTGGAAATATCCACCAGCTGATGAAAGCTGGATTGGTAATCCTTTATGATGGTTTCCAGTGAATTATAATTTTCAATTTCAATACTATTGTCATTAAGCAGATTATGTAATTTGCTTATGTTCTGGAGCATGAGGCTATGATTTTTATTGAATTTATCCAAATATTTCAGATCATCGCGAAGTAAAAAATCTTTTTCATTTCTTCTCAGCATTAACATATTGGACAATAATTGATTATTAAGGCTTTGGGTCTCAGTCAAACTGTTCAGAGTGCGGACTGACCAGTACATGGATGCAATAGAAAGCAGCATTGCTATTGCAATGCCTCCGGCAATCAATAAAAGTTTAAGTTTAATTGTCATAAACGCCTCTGTGTTGAAATTTAATTAATATGAGGAGCAGGGAAAAAATCTCATCCTGTATTGCTGAGCCTCTTACTATAATGCTATCGGTCAATTATTATCTTTCTTGAGTATAGAAAAGATATTAAATAATACAACTACGATAAATATGGGAATTTATACGATATAATGCAGTTTTATTCGGATGTGATATATGGCTTTGCTTATGAAAACAGTGATTTATAAGGGGCATAAAAAACAGGATAGCTACCTCTATATCGAACAGGAAGATGATTTTTCTCGTGTGCCTGAAATACTCATTACGGCATTG
>JAPVVU010000091.1 GCA_028571885.1 Gammaproteobacteria bacterium
AAAATATGTCACTGAGTACACTTGAAAACAATCATATTAAGTCATATTTCTAACTCAGAATTTAAATATTGAGTATTTTTGTATGTTAATTTTAAGCGAAGTATTAATTCAAAATCATCAATTGGAAAGTTATTCTGATTTGATCAAGTTTATTCAGGCCAGGGCAAAGGAAGGTGAAATGTTCTTCGATATTGATATCAAGCCCCCCTATCCTGACACCCCCGAAGAGTGGGAAAGCGATCTGGAAATCAAATTTACCAGCGCTCCGAAATAAAAGAAGTTTGTATGTTTACAAACATACAAACTTATAAACCATAAAGAGAAATATCATGTTTTGGAATGAAGAGGAAAAATCGAATGAGTATGAAGCCCCGAATAATGTAATTGATCTTTCCTTTAAGGTATCTTGCAAACAAATAAAACTGGATCATGCCTGGACTTTAACGACTGCTTTAAATGAATTGTTACCCTGGTTTGAAGATGAGCCTCAATCTGCCATTCACCATATTTATATCCCTCAATCGGGTAATGGCTGGGTTCGCACTGATGATTTTGAAGATGAAGTTGTTCAATTATCCCGCAGAACCCGACTTAAAATCCGAATTCCCCACAGCCGTTTGGAACAGGTACAATTACTGACAGGCAAAACTATCTCAATTGACGGCAATGATTTAACTTTCGGTCAATCTGATTTACATTTACTCAGTACAATGACCACAATTGTTGCCCGCCATGTCCATATACCTGGAACGGATGAAAGTGAAGAAGCTTTTTTACAAGCTGTCCATAAACAAATTAAAGAAATGGGTATTAATGTCAGAAAAATGTTATGCGGTAAATCACATCAGTTAAAAACATCTGATGGTCTTATTAAAACCCGCAGCTTGATGATTGCTGATATTTCCCCGGAGGAATCAATTCTTTTACAGGAAAATGGTGTTGGTCACTACTATAGTTATGGATGCGGCGTTTTTATTCCACAAAAAGGCATTACTGCTGTTAATGCCAATGAATAAAATTTATTGACATATATTAGTTCAAATTAAATCCTATCTCTTTTGAGGGATGCATTTTATTTGTAACTGATATATTATCAACACACTTTAATTATAAATAATTTACCGATTTTAACTCTCTACTCATCTATTTATACAGATATTTATACATAGTGAAACAAGAGTTTCTTTCATAAAAGTTTTTACGGAGCAGATTTAATGGCTATTACTATTGATGGTAAAGAAATAGAAACAACCGCAAATGGATACCTTGTTGATATCACTGATTGGAGTGAAGATCTGGCTAAACAGTTGGCTGCTGAAGAAGATATTGAATTAACAGATAAACATTGGGATCTGATTAACTTCCTACGTGATCAATTCCTTAATAATGGTGGTAAAAATCCCAATACTCGTGCTTTAATTAAAGAGATGGGCAGTATTTGGGGTGAAAAAATAGGTTCTAAAGATTTATACAACCTGTTCCCACAAGATCCAAGCAAGCAAGGCGGCCGTATTTCAGGCTTACCAGAAAGCAAACGTAAAGGCGGTTATTAAGACTCGCTTTACACTACCCATTATAGATATAGTATATTAGGGAATTCTCAGATATATTATGTCAAATTTAGCTTATAACTGAGCAAAACTCAGTATTTTGGAGACAAGAAATGAGCACTAAAGCAGAACTAATCAAAGAATTAATTGACATGCAGACTAAATTCATTAAATTTGAAAATGAACATGGTATGCACCCAGATGACTATTACAATCCAGGTGCCGGTCATGAATTAGAAACTTATAAGAATGATTTCATGGAAAAAGCAATTCAGGTTCTGGATATGGCTCATGAAGAAAAAAATTCTTCCTGGAAACGTTAAGTCTATATACTTTTATAAACAAAGAGTATATAAACTGGTTTCTATACTTTTTTATACTAAAGAGTATAGAAAAGTATAAAAAAATGGGTCGCTTTTGCGGCCCTTTTTTTTATATAAAAAATTTGCACCATTTTTTCATCTGGAAATATGATATTTTTAGAATTAGCAACTCCTTGAAAAACTTTCTTTTTGTCCCTATTTATTAACACATGCCCATTTCAGCAAATCCATTATTTATCTCCGCCGCTCATAAATCATCAGGTAAAACAACGATTACCATTGGTTTACTGTCGGCTCTTAAAAATAAAGGTTTAAGCGTTCAGCCATTTAAGAAAGGCCCTGACTATATTGATCCGCTTTGGCATGGCAGTGCTTCAGGTACCCCTTGCTACACCCTTGACTTCAATACCATGTCGCGGGACGAAATCCTGCAATTAGTCTCACGTAAAATGACTTCTTGCGATATCAGCCTGATTGAAGGCAATAAAGGCCTTTATGATGGCCTTGATCTGGATGGCAGTAATAGTAATGCTGCCATAGCCAAACTAGTCGATGCTCCTGTTATCCTGGTGCTGGATACCCGAGGCATGACGCGAGGAATTGCACCACTGATTCTTGGTTATCAGGCTTTTGACTCTGGAATTAATATTGCCGGCGTCATTTTAAACCAGTTGGGCGGCTCTCGACATGAAAGTAAATTACGCTCGGTTATTGAACACTATACCGACGTTTCTGTTCTCGGTGCAGTCCATAAAGACAAGCGGCTGGAAATTGTTGAACGTCATCTGGGATTAATGCCCAGTAATGAAGATGGCGAAGCACAAAAAAAAATCACTGATATCGGCTCAATAATTTCATCTCACGTTGATTTAGATAAAATTATAGAAATTAGTCATCTGCACTCGCCAAATTATTTAAAAAGTCCAATCAAGTCAGTACCTAATACTCAGGCAGTCACCGCTCAGATACGTCTGGCTTATATTAATGACAATGCTTTTGGCTTTTACTACCCCGGTGATCTTGAAGCGCTGGAAGAAGCCGGTGCTGAATTGATTGAGATTAACTCATTAACTGATAAACAGCTGCCGGAAAACATTGACGGCTTATTTATTGGCGGCGGTTTTCCTGAAGAACGACTCAAAGAACTGCAGGCCAATCACTCTTTTCGACAATCAGTCTGTGATGCAATAGAAAATGGACTACCAACCTATGCAGAGTGCGGTGGTCTGATGTATTTATGCCGCAGTATCATATGGGAGCAACAGCAAGTAGAAATGGTTGGTGTTATTCCTGCTGATGCAAAAATGGAAGAAACACCTCAGGGACGTGGTCTGATCCGCTTTAGCGAAACATCACTAATGCCCTGGCCGGTTGAATCCCCTATCGGCAAATCCAGTAAGAGTAAGAGTAATATTAATGACCACGAGAGCATAATTTCAGCTCATGAATTTCATTATTCACACCTGATTAATATCACTGAGCCGCTTAAGTATGCTTATAAAATCCACCGGGGCAGCGGAATTGATGGTCAGCATGACGGAATTGTGTATAAAAACCTGCTGGCTTGCTATGCCCATTTGCAAGATACCAAGCAAAATCATTGGGCAAAACGATTTATTCAATTTATTGTTCGCAGTAAAGATTAACTCTTTAATCTACAGAGTTAATCGCAAAAAAAAAAGAGCAATAGTTTATAGCAAAAGTTTATAGCAATAGTTAATATCTATAATCAATATAAGTGAGAAAAAACATGATAAAACTAACTGAAGATGCAGCCAAACAAATTTCAGAACAGATAAAAGCAAGTGGCGGTGAAGCTGATCCGTTAAGAATTGCTGTCACTCAGCACACTAACCATAAAGGCTTTCAATATTTAATGGGTTTTGATAAACAAAACGAAAATGATAGTCTTTATGATATCCGGGGCATTAAAATTATTGTACACAATGATTTACTGGATATAATTAACGGTATGGAAGTTGATTTTGTTGAGATTGAAGGCGAAGACAATCAATTTATTTTTAAGAATCCTAATGATCCGACATACAAAGCGCCAACAGAATAAAAGTGGTGGTAAGTGTTAGGTACCAAAAAAGAGAAAAGAGAAAAAATCCGCAAGTAACACAAAATGATTTACACTCTCATTTTATCGCTATTTCGCTATTGCTTTTTCTAAACACCTAACATCTATCACTAATCACTAACTTTTTGCCAACTTAAAACATATGCCTCTTGAACGAATAAAAATGCATCCCAAAAGATCTGAGGATTTAAGCCGTCAGCCCATTCGACTGAAATACAGTCGTTTGTATCTGCCTCTTATTTCTCTGGGTCTTCTGCTCATCATTCTTTCAGGGCTTAATTTTTTAGCTCTCAATCATATTATTACAAATCATAGTCTGCTTCTCTGGCTCAATCTGATTTTTTTGTTTGCGGGTCTCTTCTTTATTTTTCGTATCTCATTTTTAATTCGATATGATCTGGTGACGCCTTTTATCCATTTGAGAAACTGGGCACTGCTAATGAAAAAAAAGGATTATAGCGCCCGTCTGCCAATGCCCAAAAAAGGTGAATTTGCCAAGCTGGCTGTTGATATCAATTCTTTAAGTGACAAGCTGCAAAGCTTATCTGCAGAATTTCAACAGGAAGTTGAGAAACAAATACACAAGGTAGAGGAAAAGAATCACTCTTTAAATATTCTGTATGAAGTGGCCACATCAATAAATCGTTCTGAAGATCTCGACAGTCTTCTCTCTCGATTTTTAAAAATGCTGGTCAGTTTGACCAATGCCCGGGCTGGCACTGTACGCTTACGCACCGATAATGATCAATTAGAAATGGTGGCATCCATAGGGCTGAATGAAGCGTTTGTTCGAGAAGAACGCTATGTCCCCATACAACGCTGTCTTTGTGGTACTTCATTAACTCAGGGTTCAGTTGAATGTAGTGTGTCAATTCAAAACTGTACTAAACTGTCAGGCACCAAATTATTCGATGGCAATGATGCTGAAATCATTGCCGTACCATTAGAACATCAGGGTGTCCATCTTGGTATTTACAATCTATTTATTGATAAACCCAATGTCTATATGAGTGAAGACCTGTCAGAATTGCTAACCAGTATCGGAAAACATCTGGGGATGGCAATAGAAAAAGCACGTCTGGACAAGGATACCCGACAGCATTCTGTCATGAAAGAAAGAACATTGCTTGCTCATGAACTACACGACTCTCTGGCGCAAACATTAGCCAGTTTACGATTCCAGGTAACCATTCTTGAAGAGAATATTCTGGAAAACATTCCTGTTAACCGAGAAGAAGTCATTCGTCTGCATGAAAGCATCGATGAGGCTTACCGTGAAGTCCGGGGTCTTATTACTCATTTTAGAGCACCAATGAACAAACGCGGACTCATTCCTGCGTTAGAACAATTAATTTCTAATTTTCAATCCAACCATAACATTCCAATTTTCTTCCAAAACGAATGGGCAATTGATTTAAAATCAGAACAAGAATTCCAGATTGTTCGTATTGTTCAGGAATCACTTGCTAATGTTGGTAAACATAGCCAGGCTCGTACTGTCCGAATTTTAGCCCGCAGCCCGGATTTGGCGGCGGATGCGACCAATAAAAACTGTGAAATCCTCATTGAAGATGATGGTATCGGCATGGAAAATCCTACCTTGACCAATAGTCTGGGTGAACATATTGGCTTAAGTGTTATGGAAGAACGAGCCCGACGTATTGGCGGAAATATATCAATTGAAACAGAAGCTGGTGAGGGAACTCGAATTCTGTTAACATTTCCAACCCGGGTGTTTGTTGAAAAATCAGTCAAATTTTTTCCTGATCTAAAGAGTTCAGAAAAAACATCTGTGTAATAGCAGAAGGTTAGCGTTAAATATTAAACTGGCTAATGGCTTTTCCAGCTAATGGCTCCTAACAATAAAGACAGAAACGATGCGAGTTTTATTAATTGATGATCACACCCTTTTTCGAGCCGGCCTGCAGGGTCTCCTTGAAAGAATGGGAATAGAAGTTGTTGCCAGCGCCGGCAGCGGACAGGAAGGGTTAAATATTGTCAGTGAAAAAAAACCTGATGTTGTGCTGCTTGATATGCGTATGCCGGACATGGATGGTATTGAAGTATTAAAAAAACTCCGTGAACAAGGCGAAGAAATGCCTATCGCTATTCTAACCACCGTTGATGATGAACGTGACTTAATTGAAGCATTACAATGCGGTGCGCAGGGATTTTTACTTAAAGGCATGCAGCCGGATGAATTAGTCACTGCTTTACAGGATATACATGAGGGTAAAACTGTCGTTGCACCCGATTTAACTCCAATTTTAGCTAAAGTCGTTCAAGGACATATTCCTCCTGATCCTGAACCCAGTCCATTTTCTGAATTAACCCCCAGAGAAACAGAAATTTTATTTCTCCTTGCTGAAGGTCAGAGCAACAAGGTCATTGCCAGAAATCTGGATATTTCAGATGGTACGGTAAAATTACATGTTAAAGCCATTTTACGGAAATTGAATATTCATTCCCGCGTAGAGGCTGCCGTCATGGCGGTTCAGCATGGACTTTTAAAAAAAGCCGCTAAATAGCATTTAAGCTTAATTAGCCAACCTTCTAACAAGATCAGATGAAATGACAGCAACTACATTTAATCAACTATTAAAAAATGCGCAACAGGAAATTGATGAATTATTCCCATGGGATGTTGAGGAACTTTTAGAAGCAAAAGAAGATATCATGATTCTTGATATCCGGGAACCCTATGAATACAGGAACATGTGGATAAAAAATGCTATCAATGTTCCAAGAGGCGTATTAGAAACAGCCTGTGAATGGGGCTTTGATGAAACTATACCTCATCTGGTCCGCTCAAGAGACAAAAAGATACTTGTCGTCTGTCGTTCTGGTAATCGAAGCTTATTAGCCGCTCAGACCATGAAACACCTGGGTTATGAACACACTTACTCTCTTAAAACCGGGCTCAAAGGCTGGAATGAATACGATCTGCCCCTTTTTAATGATGAGGGTGAAGTCGATCTTGAGGCTGCGGAAGCTTATCATATCCCAAGAGTCAGTGATGATCAGTTGGGACCATAATATTAGTCCGATCTTAATGTCAGACAAACTTATTATTTGTACTGAAAAAGATATAATTTATCCACTCAGTACAAAACAGCTCTAAAATAGACTTTAAATTCAGCAAGTTAAAAAAACAACAACGCTAGAAAAATCATTTCCACTTTAAATTACCATTCGCATACCGATAATAAGCCTCCTTAGCTGAAAAAAAACAAACATTTTCTGATATAACTGCTATCTTTATTTTCACAGGAGAGGTTATCAGGCAAAGTGGCGACACTAACTCCCTGAAGTATTGAGGATGCCGCCCGGTATTGAAGTGACAAAAATTAATTCTAACAAATGGGTATTCTCAAGACTGCTAAAATTAGTAATAATAAAAAATGGTTACTTATATGTGTCGTGGAAAGAAAGATGATTTCTAAATTTAAAAATTTATCTGTAAAATTTAAGCTGATTTTAATGATGAGTATTTCTTCAGCAGTGGGACTGATTCTGGTTTCATCTGCAGTGATATTTAATGAAACTCAACGTGCCAATACCGATACCATTGAAGAACTTACTACATTAGCAGATATGGTCGCCTGGAACAGCGCTACTGCCATGGCTTTTTATGACACAGAAGCTACTCATGAAGCTCTTAAGGCATTGAGTACTCACTCTGATATTGTTGCAATCAGTTTATGCGAGAAGAATAATAAACTCTTCAGCCAGTATATTTCACCTGCATATAAAGAAAAGCCATCCTTCAAACAATTAAAGCTCAATGTCTGGCAATGTAATATTCATGGCCAATCAAACATCAGCAACACCTTTCATCTGCTTAAACGTAAAATCAAACTACAGGATGAAGTGATTGGTTCAATCAATATCATTTATCAACACAATGCGTTATTAAAACGTTTAAATGATTATTATATGCTCATCACATCCATTGCTATTATCTCTTTTTTTATTGTTGTCCTGCTTTCTACCAAACTACAAAAAGTGTTTACGACGCCACTAACTGAATTAATGCAGACGATGAAGTCTGTTTCTATAGAAAAAAAATATAATATTCGCGCAAAAAAAATAAGTGGTGATGAATACGGCACTCTGGTTGATGTATTTAATGAAATGCTGAATGAAATTCAGCAGCGTGATAGCCAGTTAGGCAGTTACAGCCAGCGTCTGAAAACAGAAGTATCTGATCGAACCAAAGATCTCTATAAAAAGAACCAGGAATTACAAAGTATTACAATTGAGGCATTACAGGCAAAAAGTATTGCTGAAAAAGCCAACCTGATAAAAAGTGAATTTATGGCAACCATCAGCCACGAAATCAGAACGCCAATGAATGGTGTTTTAGGTATGGTGGAAATATTATTACGCAGCAAGTTAACTGAAAGACAGATTAAATTGCTCAATACAGTACAGCGTTCAGGCAAATCACTGTTAGTCATTATCAATGAAATTCTGGATTTTTCTAAATTTGAATCTGGAAAATTAACCCTGGAAAAACAAGCTTTCAGGCCCAATAATCTATTATATGAAACATTAGAGCTTTTTACTGAAGATGCCAAATATAAAGGACTCATATTACGTTCTGAATTTAATATAGATGAACATCTGGTACTGATTGGTGACAAGAGTCGTCTACAGCAGATCATCATCAATCTGCTCAGCAATGCCATTAAATTTACCGACAAAGGTGAAATCACACTTCGCTGCTCCATTCCTGAATTGGGTCAGGCTGATTTTAATCAAGAGAGTGATAAGCACCTCATCCGACTTTTCTTTGAAATCAATGACAGCGGTATCGGTATCCCACTTGAAAAACAAGATATTATCTTTGATTCATTTTCACAAGTTGATAGCAGTTCAACACGTGAGTATGGTGGTACTGGTCTGGGATTATCCATCTGTCAACAGCTGGTATCATTAATGGGTGGCGAAATTGGCGTTAATAGCGACTATGGTCATGGCGCTTCATTCTGGTTTACAGTGACTCTTGAACAGGGTGATAAAGCTCTATTACCAGAAGACACTGCACAACATGTGTGTGCTCAGGAAACGCCGCAATATTCAGCAACAGTTTTAGTCGCTGAGGATAACCTGGTTAACCAGGAACTGGCAAAGACTATGCTGGAGATTTTAGGCTGTCAGGTATTACTTGCCAGCAATGGTGCTGAGGCCATAAAGATCGCTACCAAAGCATCCGTGGATTTGATTTTTATGGATTGCCATATGCCGCAGATCGACGGTTTCAGAGCAACCTCTCATATTCGTTCTCTAAACAGGCCGGCGTTAAAGATCGATAAACTGCCCATCATCGCACTGACGGCAGATGTGAGAGAAGGCATACAGGAACAATGCCGTCATTCAGGTATGAATGACTATATCAGTAAACCATTCACCCTCAATGAATTATCTGAAAAATTAACTCAGTGGCTTAATAGCAAACATCATCTGACCCCTGTTATTGCATTTAAAGAAGCTGAGGTAACACATACTGGAAAAGCAATTGAGCAAAAACACTGGAATGTTATACGCGAACTGCAACGCCCTAATCAAGCAAACATCCTGCACAAATTAATTAATCTTTATCTGGAAAATACACCTGATCTCATTGAACTTATGACTCAAGCTGCAAATGATAAGGATGGAGACTCTCTTTCAGAAACAGCTCACACTATAAAATCCAGCAGTAGAAATCTTGGCGCAATTAAACTGGCCCAACTCTGTGAAAAATGTGAATGCAATTCAAAAGAAAAAAACCAGAGCAAAATCGATGAGTTAATCAATGAAATAAAAAATGAATACAAACGGGTTGAAGCCGAACTAAAAGAAGAAATAAGCTAAATAACTGTTCCTGGATAGTGTCCATTGAATAAAAAAGTCTTTAACTGTGCGAACAAAAAAACAATGAGTTAAGGCATTATTTAAATAATATAAAATTTAACGCCTATTTTTAATAAGCAAGGTTTCTAAGAACCTGAGTGATAAAATTTTTACTGAACTTAGAATATTAGCCTGTAAATATAAGAATTAAATTTTCTGCTTATGACCTAAACCTGATATTAAAGGGCTAAGTCAATTCTTGGTTTTTCTCCAGAAAGCTGCCATTTACATTTGTTCAAAAAAAGTTTCTTTGTCCGATAATATTTTTCCCATA
>JAPVVU010000092.1 GCA_028571885.1 Gammaproteobacteria bacterium
CCCAGCGCATTTTCATGCAGCCTGTCTTTTACTTCATCCCACAAGGCTGCACTTCGCAGTGATTTTTCCACAACTTCATCCAGTATGAGTCGATTTTTTATTCCCTGTAATCTTAATCCATAAGCAACATTTTCATAAATATTTTTTGGGAAAGGATTGGGTTGCTGGAACACCATACCAACCTTACGCCTGAGTTCGGCGACATTAACAGATTTATGATAAATATCCTGCTCATCAATAAAAATTTCCCCCTGAATATTACAACTGTCAATTAAATCATTCATTCGATTAAAGCAGCGCAGCAAGGTTGATTTACCACAACCACTGGGACCAATAAATGCAGTCACTTTTTTTTCAGGGATCTGCAGGCTGATATTATGCAGTGCCTGTTTATCACCATAATGCAGATTGAGATCATTCACGGTGATTGCAACTTCTTTCTGCTCAAAGTTCATCATGTTATTGTTCCAGTCCTTTATACTTTTCTCTTAATCGATTTCGTATCACTATCGCGGTGAGATTCAGCATAATAATAACCAGCACCAGCAAGAGTGCAGTCGCATAAACAAGCGGTCTGGCGGCTTCCACATTAGGGCTTTGAAAACCGACATCATAAATATGAAAGCCCAGATGCATAAATTTTCTATCCAGATGTAAAAATGGATAATTACCATCCAATGCCAAAGTCGGAGCCAGTTTAACGACACCCACTAACATCAGCGGGGCCACTTCTCCAGCCGCGCGAGCAACTGCTAAAATCACCCCGGTGATCATAGCAGGGCTTGCCATGGGTAATACTGTATGCCAGAGTGTCTCAATTTTAGTAGCCCCAAGAGCAAGGCTGGCTTCCCGGATTGACGAAGGAATTCGAGCAAGTCCTTCTTCTGTGGTCACAATCACCACAGGCAGAGTCAGCAGTGCCAGGGTAATAGAGGCCCATAATAAGCCTGGTGTTCCATAGACTGGTGCTGGTGATGCTTCCGGATAAAATAAATCATCAATAGAACCACCGAGAAAATAAACAAAAAATCCCAAACCAAAAATACCATAAACAATTGAGGGTACCCCGGCAAGATTATTCACTGCGATGCGAATTATTCTGACCATTACTCCCTGAGTCGCATATTCTCGTAAATATATGGCCGTAATAACACCCAGTGGTGTGACCATAATGCTCATAATAATCACCATTAATACGGTACCAAATATGGCAGGAAAAATACCGCCTTCGGTATTGGCTTCACGAGGATCTTCACTGACAAAGGCCCACATCTGATGAAAATAATGACTGAGCTTTTGTACCACACCCATGGCATTAGGTTTAATAACCTGGATAATTTTTTCCAGCGGCACTTCAATAGTTTGGCCTGATGCGATACGTACAAGAATGGAATCAGATGCCATTTTATCATAAAGTTTTTCTGCTTTAGCCTGCAATTGAATAAATGCCTGATGCAGAGATTGACGTTGTTCTTCAATGACGGCCAATTTCTTTGTATATGATGCATTCGCCAATAAAAAATTATCATCCAGTTGTAATTTTTTCTTTTTTAAACGGAGCTTTTCCAGCTTATAGTTA
The DNA here is from genome assembly GCA_028571885.1 of Gammaproteobacteria bacterium. Taxonomy (GTDB): domain Bacteria; phylum Pseudomonadota; class Gammaproteobacteria; order GRL18; family GRL18; genus GRL18. Next base: position 1,580 of record JAPVVU010000092.1, read on the forward strand.
ATGGCACCAATTTCATTAGCGGAAATATTTTTAGCCAGTTGATACAATTTAAGTACCTTTTCAAGACGGATCTGCATTTCATTATAAAGATCATCTGTTTGAATTGTCTGACCATTTTTTTTTATGCCGGCAAGTCGTCCATACAGGTTACCCCACTCTCTGCGTTCAATAGCGACTAAATCTTCCGGATAACTCTGATTTATCACATCACGTTCAAGCACCCAGCGAAAATCCAGTCCATAAATATCTCGATTTCCCTGTTTCAGAAGAATGCGCTGCACTGATTGCACATCTTCTGGCAGTTGCACCCCTGCATCTCTGATCTGTTGTGCTAATACTGTCTCAGTCTCTCGAACCTCACCAATAAGAAGCGATGATCTATCACCATCCATCAACTCGGCTTCCATCAAATCAGCAGGCCAGAACTGTCCCAGTCCATTGTAGGCAATCAGCGCTAATAAGCCAAAAACCATGAGCATACTCACACTCACTGCAGCCGCATTGAGCCATACCCATGGTTCACCTGAATCAAACCAGCTTATAAGTTTAGAAAATATTTTCATTCAAATATCATTAATTGTTATTATGAGTTTAATTTCAAAATGCATATTAATTATTCATTCTATTAAATAGAAACCTACAAATTACTGTATTTTTTACGCAGGTTCTGGCGAATGAATTCGGCAATAGTATTAAATATAAAAGTGAAAGAGAAAAGTACCAGAGCAGCCAGAAATAATACTCGATAATGGCTGCTGTTAACTTCTGACTCAGGCACTTCTACCGCAATATTTGCCGAAAGAGTTCTCATTCCCTGAAAGATGCTGAAATCCATCACTGGCGTGTTTCCCGTTGCCATTAAAACAATCATGGTCTCGCCTATTGCCCGACCAAAACCAATCATAACGGCAGAAAAAATAGCGGGACTGGCGGTTAAAATAACAACACGAATAAGTGTTTGCCAACGCGTTGCTCCCAGAGCCAGTGAAGCTAATGTAAGGTGCCTGGGTACGCCAAAAATTGCATCTTCCGTAATAGAAAAGATTACCGGTATTACTGCAAACCCCATGGCAATACCCACTACAATTGAATTTCGCTGGTTAAAGCCAAGTCCTAATTCATTGTCTAGCCAGCTTTGCATGTCACCATCAAAAAAGAGCGCTTCCATTGGTAATGACAGAGCAAAAGTAGCCCATGTGACCAGTATTAAAACGGGCATAAGAATAAATGCCTCCCAGCCAGCGGGAATTTCCTGACGTATTTTTACGGGTAATAAATGCCACCCCCAGGCAACCAGTAAAACCGAAAGAGGCAGGACAAACAACAAACTAAACACCGCAGGTAAATTATCCTCAATGAGAGGCGCCAGCCATAATCCCGCCAGAAAACCTAAAATCACCGTCGGCAAGGCTTCCATAATTTCAATAGATGGTTTAACAAAACTTCTCACTTTTGGGGTCATAAAATAAGCGGTATAAATTGCCCCCATAATAGCCAGAGGGATGGCAAATAACATGGCATAAAAAGCAGCTTTTAAAGTACCAAAGGCTAACGGGGTTAGACTGAATTTTGGTTCAAAGTCATTACTGGCAGAAGACGATTGCCAGATGTATTCGGCTTGCGGGTAACTTTCATACCAGACTTTGTGCCACATTGAATGCCAGGAAATTTCCGGGTGTTCATTGTCCACTGACCAAAATGCAGCATTAGCCTGCTCATCCAGGGTCAGTAAATAATTGGCTCGCGGTGCAATGGCCGCCTGAGACAAACCGCTCTGCGAAATTCGTTCAGTTAATATGTTTTTTTCTGCCGTGCTATGATAAATACCAATAAAACCCTGTTTATCCAATGCAATAAATCCCTTGCGCTGCATTTCAGGCACAATTTGAATAATAGGTGCCTGCTGATCATTAAATTCCCGGATGAGTTTTAACTGATACCCAAGCCCATCAATATTGACTGGAAACCACTGAGAAATTCGACCGCTTTGCTGGCCCACCAGGATAGAAATACCACCGGTCAAATAGCTTACGCTGGTCACAGGGTTGGATTGTTCAGCCAAAACAACTTGCTGAATCAATTCCGGCTGGCTTTTATCTCTAATTGAGAAAAAATCAAGTAGAGTCCGACCTGCCTCGTCCAGATAAACAATAAAGAGCTGGTTCTGATCGTTATTCAGTAATATCTGCTTAATAACGCCATTATCCATGAGACCAGTAAAGGGTATTTCAGAATCAATCCGTTTATAAGAAGATTCACCCGCAAAAATAGAGTCATCAGCCGGACTAAAGCCATCCACACTAAAAGTAAAGCCTTCATCACCAAACAGTGAATCTTCTTTAATAAAATGACTCAATAGCAGACGCCTATCTCCTGTGAGGGCAACAATCGTTGCTCCAGCTTCATTTAGTTCAAAAGCAATTTGTTTAAGTGTTTGTGCAGATGAGTCAATTGTAAGTGGTGCTTCTCCCATAGGAAAAACAATTTCAGGTGTGATCAAACGTTTATCGTCAGGATAGGACATTTTGTATTCATGCCTGGCAATTATGGCCTGACCATTACTTAGTCCATAGGCCACAATTTCACTGGCAGGATCAGCTGCATAGAAGCTCGTTATCTGCTCCCCTTGAGGAATATTAATCTGCATCTCTTTTTTAATATGACCTGTTTGAGTATCAAAAAAAGAAATATGACCTGAGCGATCAAATTTTGCAGCCACCTCACCTTGTTCCTCAACAGTATAATAACTATTAACGTTGAGCTCGGTTTGAACGTTGTTTTCAATGCCTGACTTATTAGAAGCAATAGGGTATTCAGCAATCGCTGTAATATCTGCACCTTTGAGCAAGGGTGCTGTTTCATATACCAGATAGAAAAAAATCAGTAATATGGCAACAATAACTGAATTTCCGCCAAGAGTGATGCTATGTCGAGCCCATTTATCTTTGAAAACCCTAAATTTCCAATGACGAATTTTATCTGGATGCTCAGCAGGCAAAAGAACACTATTTTTAGATTGTATTGTGTCAGATTGTATTGTTGCTGGTTTTTGTTTCATGTAACTGATGTTATCAAATCATAGAATTAAAGAATAGAAATGATCCTCTATTGTATTATTCATATATGACAGTAATGTGACACAAACTGTTTTAAACTTGCATTTATGACAAAAAGAGATGAACACCTCCAATGCAGATAACCACGATTTTATCTTGGATAATAATGGAGGCAGTAATATAATAGCAAATATATAATTGAATTTAAGGATAACGACAGAATGGCCAGATTTCACTTATTTTTTATTGTTATTTTTTCTGTGTTTATCACGGGATGCGCAACGCCTGGTGATCGTTATATCAGAATAAATCCTCCTCCATTCGGCGCACAGTTTATACCTGGTCAGCTCAATACCATATTAGTTGACAACGGGTTTAATCGCATCGAATTCAGCGCCAGAATCAGTGATCCTAATGCCGGGATGACAGATGCCCTGAATATGAAAACAGGCATGGTGCTGGAATCTTCAAGAAAATTATTTATGCGTTATCAGCACCAGATTTTTTCCGATCTTCTAATCGACGTTATCATAGGAAGGGATAAAGGAGAAGTTGAGCTTAAATTTTATGAAGTGGGTAAAAAAGAGTTAAGTGCACCAGGCATAAACATTTATAATCAATTTAAAGAAAATCTGGCATCAGGCATCTATGATGAAAATGATTTTACAGCCGATTAAGCTGTATGATGAGATTAGATTTTACTATCAGGAATGAGTGCCTCCATGCAGTCAACCCGATATCCCTGTCTTTAGTGGCACAGTCACTTTATTTATAATTCAATGCTCTTTAACGCTTTTTCAACAACTTTAGCCGGCAGTGGAATGTAGCCATCTTTGATGACCACTTTTTGACCCTGTCGTGAAAGTACCATTTTAATAAATTCTTTTTCTAAAGGCTGTAAAGACTTATTTGGCTGCTTATTAACATAGACATACAGAAATCTGGATAGTGGGTATTGACCCGTTGCTGCCGTTTCAGTGGTTGCTGCAATATAAGGCATGCCTTCTTTCTTAGCCAACGGTACTGCTTTAACACCTGATGTTGTATAACCGATACCAGAATAACCAATACCATTAATTGATGTTGTTACCGATTGAACCACAGATGCAGAACCTGGCTGTTCATTGACATTATTCTTGTAATCACCTTTGCATAAAGCTTTCTTTTTAAAATATCCATAGGTTCCAGAAACTGAGTTGCGGCCATACAATTGAATCCCTTTTGAAGCCCAGGCACCCGTTAAGCCTGCATCACCCCACTTATCAATACCTGTTTTATTACCGCATTTGCGCGTTGAAGAAAAAATCGCATCAACTTGCTCTAGGTTTAAACCTTTAATTGGATTGTCCTTATTCACGTAAACCGCCAGGGCATCGATAGCAACTGGAACAGCAACGGGTTTATAAGCATATTTATCTTCAAAAGCCGCAATTTCATTTGACTTCATTTTTCGGCTCATGGGTCCTAAAGTTGAAGTACCTTCAGTTAATGCAGGCGGCGCAGTTGATGAGCCAGCGGCTTGAATCTGGATATTAACATTTGGATAAATACGTTTATATTCTTCAGCCCAGAGTGTCATTAGATTAGCGAGTGTATCTGAACCGACACTGGACAGATTGCCTGAAATGCCGCTGACTTTTTTATATTCAGGCATTTGTGAATCAATTGCTGCGGCAATAGCATTACTCATCAGACTTATGCCTGCAAGCAATATGCCCGCTATAATATTTACAGCCTTTTTTCTAGCAATCATAACGCTATCCTAATCTCAGGCAATTAATTATTCTTCAACATTTTTTTTGGAAATTCACAACGAAAAACAGAGCCCATACCAATTTTACTGTTAATAACCAGTTTGCCCTGGTGATGGGTTATAACATGTTTAACAATCGCAAGACCAAGACCCGTCCCGCCCGTATCTCGAGAACGACCGACATCAACGCGATAGAAACGCTCTGTTAATCGTTTAACATGATGTTCAGCAATACCTTCTCCATTGTCCTGAACCTCAAAACAGCCCTGACCGTTTTTATCACGATACCATCGTATGGAAATTTTACCGCCTGCAGGTGTATAGCGAATGGCATTACTGACTAGATTTGAAAAAGCACTTTGCAGTTCATTATTGTCACCTTTAAGCCATTTTATATCAGAGGCAATGGCCTCAATTTTATGTCTGCCATTGCTCAGGACCAGCGCTTCTTTCTTAAGCATCATGATGAGCGCATTCATATCAATGAAATCATTTTTTAAAGTTCGCCGTTCATTACTTTCGATGGTCGAGAGTAACAGCAGATCTTCAACAATATGACACATACGATGAGATTGCTGCTGCATCAATTGAATAGAGTTTACATAAACAGGTTCATCTTTGAGATGCTCTTCCAGAGTTTCAAGATAACCTGAAATAACGGTTAATGGGGTCCTTAACTCATGGGAAACATTTGCCACAAAATCTCTGCGCATCGTTTTCAGTTTTTGAATACTGCTCACATCACGAGCGATCAATAAATATTTACTGCCATAAGGGATCAGTCGAATTGATAACATCAATTCATTATCGGGAGAAGGGATCTCCAGGGTATGCTGATTACTATCAGCCTTATGGTCTTCAATAAAGGCCAGCAACACAGGGCTTCGTATCAAGTTAGTTAATGGCTGACCGAGATCCTGGTTTTTTTTCAAGCCAAAATAACTGATGCATTTTGAATTAAACCATTCTATTTCCCAATTGCGTCCCAGGATAATCGTTGCATCAGGCAATGCTTCTGTCGATTCTTTATAACGATTCAGTAAAACCACCAACTTTTCCTGGCGATGACGATTATGGCGCTGAATTCGATACAGATGACGAAAAATATCACCCCAGAAACCACCCGCATCGGGCGGCATATCCAGTTCATTTTTGGATAGCCATTGAATCAAACGAGTTAATTGTCGCAGATGCCAGAAGATATAGATTAATAAGCCAAGAGAAAATAAAAACCAGGGACTTCCTACTACATAGCCAAAGAGCAGCAATGCGATCAGACCGGCAGATATCCAGAAGATCTCATTAAAAAAATAATATTTGTCCTGATTCATTCTGTTGAAAAACGGTATCCCGCCCCGCGTACTGTCTGAATTAGATGCTCAACTTTAAACTCTGTTAATGCTTTTCTCAAACGTCGGATATGGACATCAACGGTGCGCTCTTCAATATAAACATCCCCTCCCCAAACACGATCCAATAACTGACTTCTATTATAAACGCGTTCCGGATGGGTCATAAAAAAATGTAATAACTTATATTCCGTGGGACCTAAATCAAATTGCTTACCGGAAACTGACAATCGGTGTTTTACGCTATCCATACAAATACCACCCAGCTCAAGAATACCATCCTTCTCGGGTGTAGTGCGCCTTAAAACGGCTTTAATTCGAGCCATTAACTCTCTGGGAGAAAAAGGCTTGGTAACATAATCATCGGCACCTGCATCCAGACCACGAATGCGATCATTTTCTTCGCCGCGAGCCGTCAGCATAATAATCGGAATTTCGTTGCTGGCATCGTCTTTTTTAAGACGATGAGCCAGTTCAAGCCCACTGATTCCAGGCAGCATCCAGTCAAGTAAGATTAAATCAGGATGCTCTCTCATAATCATCACCAGAGCCGTTTCTGCATCTTCTGCTTCAAGCAGGATAAAATCACTCTTATAAAAAGCAAATTTTATCATCTCCCGAATAGCAAGTTCATCTTCAACCAGTAATATTTTTTTTTGTGACACGTTCACTCCCCTGATAAGCACATAATCCTCATCTAAACATTACACATTATAATTATTACATTTATATGACAAATTAAAACAAATTTATTTTAGTTAGCATCCATTTAGCGTCCTTATAGTTATCATATATATTAATAATAAACTAATTTAAGCATATTTTATCATATACGTTAATTTGATAATTTACTTATATGACACTATAATTAATGTTAATATCTATATTTATCAAATAAGGCAAATTTATGATCAATTCATTACTTCAGATTCTGGATAATATTGTGACTGAAGGAAAGCGGCAGGGTTTAAACCAAAAAGAAATTTGTCAAAAAGCGGGTGTCTCAGAGATCACTCTTTCCAGAGCAAAGAAACAAGGTGATATACGCTTTACCACACTGGAAAAATTAGCCCGGAGCGTGGGTTTACAACTGACATTGATTGCTGACATACCTTTATCAAACCTGATTAGTGACGGGGATTTATTTCAATGAGAGATCGTCATGCAATGGTATGGACACGTATTTCCGGTGAACCGGTAAAAATGGGCGAACTTTATACCACTGAACTGGAATCTCGCTTTGTCTATGAAAAATCCTTTTTATCATTGAATTTACCAGGGCTGGGTTTAATTTTATCCCCTGAAATATTTGGTCTGAGCACACTAAAATGGACTCGAACTGAGCGCTTTGACTTCCCTCCTCCTTTGCAATCCTTAATTCCACCTGCGGATGAACATAATTTTCAACGCCATTTAATCATGAATTATCTGGAAACAATCGGGGCAGCAAAAGGCACACCCTTTGAAAATGACTGGGATATTCTTACTCTAAGCGGACATGGCGGTATCGGCCATCTTGATGTCTTCAGCTCCGATGAAAAAGCCATTACCTGGTATTCAACACCCGTAACACCACACAAAGAGTTATTGGCCAAAGACACGGCATTAGGTTTTTCCCTAAAAAACATGCTCACCTGGTTTGATGATCAAACGGGTAATTTACTGGAGTTTATTGGTCCAACACCGAGTGTCGGCGGTGCAATTCCAAAATTATTACTGTCAATTCCTAAAAGCGGCTGGAACGGCACTGTCGGATTACCCACTCGATTTGGTAACACACAATATACTGATGTAATTTTGAAACTGGGGAAAGATACGGCATATCCCGGCATTACCGAACTGGAAGCTCTGGGATTGGATCTCCATAAAAAAGCGGGCTTTGAAACACCCCGTTACTGGCTGACTGAATTCAATGGTATCCATGCTATTGCTATTGAACGTTTTGACAGGGATGCTCGCGGTATACCCGTATTTCAAGAAAGTTTATTTTCTATTCTGGCATCGGGTAACGCATCAGGAAAAAATGGCATTAAACATCATTACGATGCCTCTTATGATTTAATTGGCAGAATGTTCGATAATCCTCGGATTACTTTAATTGAAAACCGTAAAGCCGCTAAAAAATATCTGTTAAAACGTCTATTACTGTCTTTTTTAACGGGTAATGGCGATCTGCATTTAGAAAACCTCAGTATCCAGATACGAGCAGGGATCTCTGATTTTTCACCAGTTTACGATCCCGTTCCTATGCGTGCCTATAGCATTCATAATATGTTGAATGTTATGCCGTTTGGTGATTATGGTGATTACATTGAAGGCTATGAACAGCCCGTTGATTTCATTTC
>JAPVVU010000093.1 GCA_028571885.1 Gammaproteobacteria bacterium
TCGACATAATGTTCAATCAGGCGTTCATCGACACCCTCGTAGCGCCCAGCCAGTAATATCAGCTGTTCATTTTCACTCAGTTCTTTGACAATATTTTGTGTCAAAGGTTGACCTTGCGGCGATAAATAAACAACTTTAACGTTTCTATTTTCTGCCTGCTGTTTTATGAAAAGTATGGCATCTTCAAGAGGCTGTACTTTCATCAGCATTCCGGGACCACCACCATAGGGTCGGTCATCCACAGTTTTATGCTTGTCTTTGGTAAAATCTCTGGGATTTGTTATCTCCAGATCCATTAAACCATTTCTTATTGCCCTGCCCGTTATCCCCGATTTAATCGCTTCAAACATTTCAGGAAACAGACTGATCACATCAATACGTTTTAACATATTTGGCAGGACATCTGTTATTTGCTTTCATTCCATTCAACAGGCCAGTCAACCATAATGGTTCCAGCTTCCAGATCGACTTTTTTTACATAGTGATCAAGCACAAAAGGAATTAAAATTTCGCTCTTATCAAGAGCATTGACATCACTTTGAGCTGGACTTTTTATTGGATTAAGTACCAACACATCATTTGCTGCTGTCTCTATCAGACGGCTCACCCGACCAAGCTCGACACCTTGCAGATTAATTGCAATTAAATCAATTAAATCTGTCCAGTAATATTCATCTTTAGCTGCTGATTTAAATTCTGAACGATGAGCGGCTAATTCAGCACCAATTAAAGCGGCTGAAATTTCGCGACTGTCGTAACCGGAAAAGTGCGCAACAACACCTTTACCGTGTGCCTTTCCACTATCCAGTTGAATGTCTTGCCACTCTTTTTTTGCAGAGAGACCTTTTGAAGAATTGCCAAACTTTATTTTTAAAGTTTTATAGCGAACAATATTTTCTCGAGGCTGTGTGTATGAGTATATTTTTACCCATCCTTTCACACCGTAATATCCTGAGACTTTTCCTAAGATATGCAGGCCCGGAATATGCAGTTCTTTTGACTCTTCAGACATTCTTAAAGATCGTAAGCAAGCATTTATCTCAATATTTATTGGTACAGAGACTGATGCAACAGGGCTTAAGCAGCCTTGTTAGATTCTTTAAGTAAAGTATTAACACGAACTGAAGTTTGTGCACCCTGGCCAAGCCAATGTTCAACACGTTCTTTTTTCAATTCAAGACGAACTTCTTGTCCACGAGCCATAGGATTAAAGTAGCCTACTTTTTCAATGAATCGACCATCACGAGCAGAACGGCTATCTGTTACAACAATCTGAAAAAATGGGCGCTTCTTAGAACCACCACGAGCTAGACGTATAGTAACCATTAATCTAAATTCCTCAATATAATCAATAAGTTCCAGAATAACAACAATCTGGACAGTTCATTTCCGGCAACTCTGTTATGTGCCCCCTGAATTAAAATATTATAAAAATTCTAATACGCGGCATTTAAGTCAGCTCAGAAAAGACGGGCATTTTACTCTAATTCTGAGCCCAGATAAAGCAATTTTTAGTTTTTTTACTCTAATTTCAGGTAAAACTTCTAATACAGGATAATGACTTTTACAAAAATAAATTTTCTAAAGTTCTAAAAAGGCATTTTCCCCATGCCGCCGCCCATTCCTGGAGGCATACGCCCTTTCATACTGCGCATCATGTTTTTCATGCCGCCCCTGGAGAACTTTTTCATCATTTTCTGCATTTGTTTAAATTGCTTGAGCAAGCGATTTAAATCCTGAATCTGAGTTCCCGAACCTGCGGTGATACGTTTTTTTCTGGAACCTTTAATAAATTCAGGCTTTTGGCGCTCAAAAGGTGTCATTGAATTGATTAATGCTTCGATTTTAACCAACTCTTTATCATTAACCTGTTCTTTTACCTGTTTAGGCATCTCACTGACACCCGGTAACTTGTCCATTAAACTGCTTAGGCCACCCATCTTTTTCATTTGCAAAATTTGATCACGGAAATCTTCAAGGTCAAAGTTTTTGCCTTTTTTGATCTTCCTGGCCAGCCGTGCCGCCTTTTTATGATCAACTTTTTGCTGAGCGTCTTCAACCAGACTGAGAATATCTCCCATTCCCAGAATACGTGAGGCCAGACGGTCAGGGTGAAAGGCTTCCAAAGCATCGACTTTTTCACCAACACCCATAAATTTAATGGGTTTACCGGTAATTTGACGAATGGATAATGCCGCACCACCACGGGCATCACCATCTGTCTTGGTCAAAATTACGCCGGTTAATTCCAGTGCTTCATTAAAGGCTTTCGCCGTATTAGCAGCATCCTGTCCCGTCATACTATCAACAACAAACAGTGTTTCAACAGGTTTGATGGCAGCATGCAGTGCTTTGATCTCCCCCATCATCTCCTCGTCAATATGCAGTCGGCCTGCGGTATCGACGATAACAACATCCAGATGCTTCTTACGGGCATGCTCTATGGCATTGAGACCAATATCAACTGGTTTTTGTGAGATATCACTGGGGAAAAATTCAACATCAACTTCTTTTGCCAGTGTTGCTAACTGTTCAATCGCTGCTGGACGATAGACATCAGCACTGGTTACCAGAACTGATTTTTTCTCTTGCTTCAAAAGTCTGGACAGCTTGGCAACACTGGTGGTTTTACCAGATCCCTGCAGACCAGCCATCAAAATCACAGCAGGTGGCTGAACATTTAATGCCAGGGCATTATTGCTTTCACCCATCATGGTAGTCAGTTCATCATTGACAATTTTAATGAATGCCTGACCAGGAGAAATGCTTTCAATGACTTCTTTGCCGATAGCACGCTCTTTTACCTGGGCAATAAATTCTTTGACCACAGGCAAAGCAACATCAGCCTCCAGTAATGCCATACGAACTTCACGCAGAGTATCTTTGATATTATCTTCAGATAAGCGTCCCTGACCGCGTAAATTCTTAACCGTTTTGGCAAGACGTTCCGTTAGACCATCAAACATAAATTTAATGCACCTTAAAATGATATGGAAAACCAGCTATTATAATGACTATTTGTATGACTATAAAGTATTTTTTAACAGTATTAAGCTCACTACTAAAAATATTAATTAAATAAAGCAGATTGAAAGTTGCGCTTTAACCATTCTCGTTTGCTTTTTATTAGCAATGAAAAACAGTTTTACAAGAACCTCATACTGAAATAGTTGCCATTAACAATAAAGCAATCTATTATATACGCTTCACTCACAGATGAATTTATATGTTTATTACAGGATTTATTACAGGTATTCTTTATCTGGCCTCCAGTGCCTGGTTAGTTTTCAACCTTTTAAATGCCAAAATTGTTCAGGATGAACCCGATAAAAGAATCCTTTCAATTGCTTTTCTGGCTTTAATTCTCCACATCATTGTTTTATTTTCAGAAACGATTACCAGTGATGGTCTGAATCCTTCTTTTGTTAACAGCTTTTCATTGGTTTCCTGGCTGGTGGTACTACTTTATTTAGTTGCAGAATTGCGCAAACCTGTTGAAACGCTGGGTGTTTTAATTTTGCCGACTGCAGGATTTGCTGTATTTCTACAGCTTTTCTGGCCAGGCAATGCGCCTCTCAGTAATCAGAGTTTTGAACTGGAAGTGCACATTTTATTATCACTATTGGCGTATGGACTACTGACTATTGCTGCCGGCCAATCAATATTATTACTCATTCAAACCCACTATTTGAAAAATAAACACCCCGGTGGTTTTATACGTTCTCTGCCCGCATTACAAAGTATGGAGACATTACTCTTCCAGATGATAAAAGTGGGCTTTGTCATACTTACACTGGCACTCTTAAGCGGCTTTATCTTCCTGGATAATATCTTTGCCCAGCATCTGGTACATAAAACCGTTCTTTCTATTGTTGCCTGGCTTTTGTTTGCAATCCTTCTTTGGGGGCGGTGGCATTTTGGCTGGCGAGGAAAAAAAGCCATTCATTTCACTCTGGGTGGTTTTATCTTTCTGATGCTGGCCTATTTTGGCAGTAAAATAGTACTGGAAGTTATTCTTCAGAAAGTATAGATTTTCATCACTTTTTTTCCTTGTGCCATATCATTCAATATACATTCCACAGAACACAATGGAAATAAGAGTTTCAACTTTTATAGGTTTAATGAACTTTGAACGACATCCCTGTTAGTATTCTTTTTTCTGTTTTAGGTGTGCTTATTATTTTGTCCGGTTTTTTTTCCGGCTCAGAAACCGCACTGGTCAGCCTGAATCGATACCGTCTAAAGCATATGGTCAACTCAGGACACAAAGGTGCACAAATGGCCAGCTCATTATTATCACGCCCCGATCGTTTATTTGGTCTGATTCTCATTTTTAATAATTTTGTTAATATCCTGGCATCAGCTATTGCAACCGTGATAGGTTTGAGACTTTTTGGTGAAACGGGTATTGCAATTGCTACAGGTATTTTAACTTTTGTTATTTTAATTTTTTCAGAAGTCACGCCAAAAACTTATGCTGCTCAGCATCCCGAGCAACTCGCTTTCCCCGCTGCATATATACTTAAATTCCTTATGTTAGTTTTCTATCCCCTGGTTTATTTCATTAATACCATTACTAATGGATTGCTCACTCTGTTTGGTATCCATAAACCTGAAAGCGATGATTCCTTAAGCCCGGAAGAATTACGCACCATTGTCAATGAAACGGGTTCTCTAATTCCTGCAAAACACCAGAAGATGCTGCTTAATATTTTGGATCTGGAAGCTGTTAAAGTCGAAGATATCATGATCGCCCGAAGTGAAATCATCGGTTTGGATATGAATGATGACTGGGAGGAGATCATTGAGCAACTTACTCACAGCCTGCATACTCGTCTCCCCGTCTATGAAAATGACATTGATCATATTTTTGGCATCATACATTTAAAAAAAGCACTCAGCATTGTTTCTAACCCCGCTTCAGTAAAGGATGACTTAAAGAAAATTATAGCCGAAGGTTATTTCATTCCTGAAGCAACACCACTCAATAAACAGTTACTGAGTTTTCAGAAAAACAAACGCCGAACAGCACTGGTTGTTGATGAATATGGTGATATTCAGGGAATGGTCACTCTGGAAGACATTTTGGAAGAAATTGTTGGAGAATTTACAACTGACCCTGCTGATACCCTGATGAAAGAAGTACATCCACAGGACGATGGCACAATTTTAGTTGATGGCAGTGCTAATATTCGAGAGCTCAATCGCATGATGGACCTGGATTTACCCACAGGTAATGCAAAAACAATTAACGGTCTGATGCTTGAGTATTTGGAATCCATTCCTGAACCTGGAACCAGTGTATTAATTGATAACTACCCTATAGAAATAAAACAAATAACTGGAAATACTGTTAAAACTGTCAAAATTCAACCAAAAATAAACCGGGAAGCAGATAATGAGGAATCTGGCACAAATACACCTTAAAAGGTAAACAAACTGTGAACCAGAGCATGAAAATTCTATTTTATTTTACTTTTTTTTTTACTTTTTTTTTACTATAGTTAAACTGTATGCCTCAAAGCCTATAGCTCCTAATTTACATTGCTTGGGATTAGAATATACTTTAAGCTACCAGCTTCAATTTGATTTAATTTACTGTAAGGATCGATAATAGTGTCTCAGGTGAGCCTTTTATTTAAAGACCGAATTTTAAGCATCCACCATTTAGATCAGTACAATGATTTTATTATTGGTCATGCACCCGATTGCCATATTCTTATTGACAGTCTGGCTGTAAAGCCACACCATGCCAAAATAGTTTTTGATAATCACAGCTATACTATTGAAAAATTAGAAAATGAATCCGATATTCACGTCAATAATAAAAAAATTGAATCTGCTGTCCATTTAACTGATGGTGATAAAATCAGCTTAGGTAAGCACACTCTGATTTTCACCTTTGATGAACGAAATGAAAACCATGAATTCAGGGAGCCTGAGCCTGCTCCAACTTCTGCTCATAGTAAAGGTACCGGATGGATACAGTATTTAAATGGACTCAAGATGGGTAAGACTGTCCAGATCAAAAAAAATATGACTCATATTAGTGATGAAAAGGAAAACAATGTCGCTTTAATATCTAATCGTTCTGATGGGTTTTATATTTCTTACCTCAAAGGCAAACAAGCACTTCAAGTTAATAATGTCAATATCGGTGAGAAAAGCACAACACTAAACACCAATAGCAGAATATCTTTAGGTTCTCAGGAAATTTTATTTTATATTGATTAATCTTCTCAAACTTAATGACTCTGATATTTAATCGCTTTTATGTCCAAGTGTAAGGCAAAAAGTGGATCCTTTTTTTGCATTTAATTTAAGTCCACCTTCTTTTAATTCACCCCCTCCAAGTTCACTCTCTACAAGTTCAATGCTCCAACCATATATTTCACAAAGCTGGCTCACTATCGCTAAACCCAGCCCACTCCCTCCTGTGTTGCTATTGCGAGATTTTTCAAGACGAAAAAAAGGCTGAAAAATTTCACTCTGATATTGCCTGGGTATTCCTGGACCTTGATCGGCAATACAGACTTTAATATGCCCTCGCTCATGAGTAAGGCTTATCTTAACTGGTAATCCATCACCATAACGAATAGCATTTTCCAGTAAATTTTGAAATATTCTCTGAAAAGCTGTGTGAGAAATCCTTATATTAAAATCAGTATTGATATCAGTTTCAGCACTAGAAGCTGGCTGCCATTCAATGCGTTTAGATTCATCCTGATATTTTTCTACTTCAGATGAAATCAGCTCATTTAAGTCGACCATTTCAAGATTATCTAATGCTTTTTCATTACTAATAACCAGTTCCAGTGTCTGTCCAATTAATTGATCAATTTCGAACAGATCATGACGAACACTATCAATTAATTCAACATCATCCTTTCCATCCATTAGCTCTAAAGCCAGATGAATTCTTGAAATTGGTGTACGCAGATCATGTGAAATACCAGCCAGAAGTGTATTTCGATTATCCAGTAACTGCTGCACCCGGGAATTCATTTGATTAAAGCTTCGGGTAAGCAAAATAAGTTCCGTTGCACCTGTTTCTTCCAGGGGTGCAACCTGTGTGCCTCGCCCCATTTGAATAACTGCCCGGGAAAGTTTTTCCAATGGCTGAGTTAATCGTCGAACCAAAAAACTACTGGTGAAAAAAATTAATACAGCCGCACCCAGTAATAATAAAAAAATAACTCTCGGGGGATTTGCGCCAACTGGATGAGCTAAAGTACCAATATGTATCAAATGCCTGGAAATTTCAATTTCAACCCAAACCAAATCTTTTGTAGTATCGTCATAAAGTTTAACGGGTTGCTCTAAGCGTTCCTCAAGAGCCTGTTTCAAGAAATGAATAAAAGGGCGATCATGACTAAGGGGGCTATGTTTCGTGTCTTCTGAAGTAATTAAAATGTCATGATAATTTTGTAATTCAGTTTCAAATCTTGGTCGCGCATCCGGTGATAATTCAACCCAGGTTTGAGAAGACAAAACCATTAACGCCGCTAAATCACCAGCCGCTTTTTTTGCAATGGGCTGCATCAAGTATTGAAACACCACCGCAGAGGCAAAGACCATAAAAATAAATAATGCAATCAATATAGTGAAGCTGGTTCGAACATAGAGTGAACTGCCCTGCTTTATAGATAATGTCATTTTTTATGCTCTAGTTTTAACAGTTAAGATCTCAGAGATTAAAGCTCGCTAATGTCAGGATTGGGAATAAACATATATCCTGTACCTCGAATTGTACGGATATAGTTATTATTACCCAGTTTTTTTCTTAAGCGAGTCACTCTGACATCAATACTCCGATCAAAAGGAGAACGTTCATAGCCCTTTAGATGATCAATTAACTGGTCCCTGCTTAACACCTGATTAGAGTGTTTGACAAAAGCCTCTAACAAATCAAATTCACCACTGGTTAATTCAACAATGTGTTTCTTTTGAGATGATGAATGATGAGAGAGTGAATGGTTAGTTAAATTTAACTGGAAGGGGCCAAATGAATGAATAATAGAATTATCTGTGGATGGCAGACTTGTGGCAGAAGAATTTTCAGAGTCAACCTTACGTCTTAAAACAGCACGAATTCTTGCCAATAATTCTCTTGGGTTAAATGGTTTCGACAAATAATCATCTGCACCCACTTCAAGACCAATTATTTTCTCAATATCTTCACCACGTGCAGAGAGCATAATAATGGGGATAGATGAATGACTTCTAAGCCGTCTGGCAATGCTAAGGCCATCTTCTCCAGGCAACATAATATCCAGAATAATCAGCTCAAAAGCAGCTTCAGCAAGCACTGCATCCATCTGAACGCCGTCTTGTACCACCTGAGCATTCATTTCCTGCTCATTAAGATAGCGTACCAGCAGTTCACCCAGTTTTGGGTCATCATCAACAATTAAAATACTCACAGGTTCAGATTTCATACTTTTCATTGTAGCATTAATCAGCAATTCTATTACCCAATGAAACAATTTGAAACAATTTTGAGTAGCCAGGAAATATTAACGAAACAAGGCCAATATATGATATTCACAACAGTTGAAAAAAGGGACGCCAGATTTAACTTATCTAATCAAGAAAACAGGAATAACATGATGAAAAGAACTTTCTTAGAATTTATAACACTTTCAGTTCTAATCACTGCATCAGGAATCACTCTTGCAGCTGATTTTAACGATATATCTGATGATGATTTCTTTAAAATGAGAGATCAAATGCAAACAATGGATGATGGCGCCAGGGACGCTTATCGGACAGAACGCCAAAGTCGTATGATGAACATGGATCAATCACAAAGAGATTCACGTTTTAGTGATATGGGCGCCAGCGGCAAAAGAAACATGGATCAGCAGGGCCAGAGAAATGCTTATCGCAAACGTGATGGTTCAGGTGGTGGTCAGCAACGTGGTAAAGGTCAGGGTGGTAAAGGTCAGGGAAGCCGATCTGGCGAAGGCAGTGGTAATCAATATCGTTATGGTCAAAGTAATTCCTCTGATGGAGGCAGCCAGCACCGCTATGGCCAGGGAAATTCCACCGGTAGCGGCAGCCAGAATCGCTATGGCCAGGGAAGTTCCACTGGCGGCGGCAGACGTTATGGTGGTGGCAGATAAAAGTGTATAGTGCTAAGGTAAACCTTAGCACGAGTCCACTAAGGAGAGAATTTTGTCTAATAAGCGTTGGTTTTTCTTTATTCCTGTTATCCTGGGGATTATTATCGTTGTACTGCTGAAACAAAACAGTCCCGCGCCGCAACAAAATCCTGCTCAGGAAATAACTAAAACCGTTAGAACTCTCTCCCTGCCTCAATTAACGGTGACGCCAATGGCAATTGGATACGGCACCGTTCGCCCCGTTTCAACCTGGGAAGCAGTTGCTCAGGTAGAAGGTATTATTATGGAAATACACCCTCATCTGGGCAAGGGTGCAATTATTGAAAAAGGCAGCTTATTATTTCAAATTGATCCCGTTGATTATGAGTTGAATATTGCTCAAATCGAAGCGGATATATTAGCCACCAAAGCACAATTAGAAGAGCTGGATACCAGACTGGAAAACACCCAGGCCTCTTTGGAAATTGAAAAAAAATCACTCGAACTGACAAAAAATGAACTTAAACGATTACAAAAACTACTTAAAAAAAGCAGTGTCAGTCACTCAGATTTCGAAGCTCAGGAACGCAGTATGCTGGCTCAGCAGCAAAGTGTTTTATCACAAAAAAATTCTCTCAAATTAATACCCAACCAGAAAGCATTGCTTGATGCGCAACTGCAACAAAAATATTCACAACTCAAACGTGCTCATCGTGATTTAGAAAACACTAAAATTATTATGCCTTTTACCGGCCGTATCTCTGCTGACAATGTTGAGCTTGCTCAATATATTCGTGTCGGTAATACATTAGCAGCTGCCGATGCATTGGATAAAGCCGAAATTGAAGTACAGATACCAATGGGTTATTTTCGCGGACTTTTACGTTCAGATAAAAAAATTAATCTGCTTGAACAATCAACACAACAGCTCAATAATACACTGGGTATTACA
>JAPVVU010000094.1 GCA_028571885.1 Gammaproteobacteria bacterium
AACTGAAAATTCGGCTGCTATCTTCTGGATCGAAAATGCGCGAGTCGGCATCGCTACCGTACAGCGTGAGGATATTGTCCTTTGAAATAGAACGCCAGTGCACATCACTGGGATCATCAATATTGTTCCACCTTTCAATGCGTGCGAACAATCCTTCAATACGGGGACGATAGCGACGAATTTTGTAAGTTGTTGCATCAATAACACGATCAGGAACCGTATCACCCACCCATTCTCCACCTTGTTCCTCAAGCACAGGAACCAGATCTTCCGAACCAGAAAGAATGAAAACATCAGACTCATCTTCATCGCGATACTGCGGCAAGCCTTTGTCAGTTTTTCGTGTAATTGCAGGTATGGAAAGATTCCAACCAAAACCAAATGAACCATTACCAGCACCTGAGTCATATGAAATTGAAAGTTGTGGACCGAAGCCGGATCGTCCAGGACTAGTCGCAATAGGTACACTCATAGATCCTGTGCCCGTAACAGGATTGGCAGCAAACTTCTCGCCTATACCGCGAATTGCTCCACCACCTTTTGGTAATTCAATTTTTGGTGATGTTGGCGTGAAATCAGATGATGACTGATCATCTTCTTTTTGAACATTGAATTTATCCATGACTTACACCATCAGTGTCATTTGCCCAGAAAGATTCTGAATCATGCACAAAAATATAAGCTATAAACAAATTGCAGAGAATAATTAGGATAGATATAAATACGCTATCAATATTATTATTAAAGTTAGTGATTAAATACTTACGAATATAATAGATAAATAGACAGACGTTTAATGATATAAATATTAAAGACATAACAGCAAACAGTGATTGCTCACCACTGTTATTAATTTTTTTATTTAGCGTACTATGAGCCAATGTCGACTCATTTAACTTGACTCTCAGTAATTTTCCTTCTTCCACAGTGAACTCCCATCCCTCGGTTCCTGCGCATTTGCATCGTGCTATGCTTTTGATTTTTATACAATAAAAAACACTTATCATCCATGACCTAGATCAATAAAATATAACATATTCGTTTATATAGTTATTATTGTGAACATTACATTGGATCGTTGGAGGTTATTTTATAAAAATAATTTTATTGGATAGACATAAGAGTTCAATGTGCTACAGAATATGTGTCAGTTGTCAGTGTTTTTGAAATATTTTTTTAACCATAAATTCCTAAGCAAGGTTGACCTTTTCATATCTACAAGATCTAATATTTCTCGAACATCCTAATTAAACTGTAAAAATAAATCACTCCTCTCCATTTATTTCACCTGTTTTGAAGAATGGATTTTCGTAAATCTGTTATGGCTTTTGTGTTATTAAGGTACGGTCAAGTTGGTAGCTGAATATTAAAAATGATGCCATACTTATCCAATGAAACCAAAAAATAATATTTATTCTGGACATCGTTACCCGAAAGAAATTATAAGTCATGTTGTCTGGCTCTATTATTGATTTACATTGAGCTTTCGGGATATTGAAGACATTCTTTCCTATCGAGGAATTCAAGTGAGCTATGAATCTATTCGGCAATGGTGTTTGAAGTTTGGTAAGACCTATGCTCGAAAACTCAGAAATAGTTATGGTAGGAAAAGTGATAGATGGTTTCTTGATGAAGTGTTCCTAACAATCAATGGCAAATTACATTATTTGTGGCGTGCTGTTGATCAAGATGGTGATGTCATTGATATTCTGGTACAAAAGCGTAAAGATAAACAGGCTGCCAAACGTTTTTTCAAGAAGTTATTGAAAAAGCAGGGGAGGTTACCATTTGAGATGATAAATGATAAACTCAAAAGTTACACTGCTGCAAAGAAAGAAATTATGCCATCCGTCAGCCATATTCAGGAACAGTATTCAAATAATAGAGCAGAGAATTCACATCAACGAACACGGCAGCAGGAACGACAAATGAGACGATTTAAATCTCACAAACAGGCACAGTTATTTTTATCGGTTCATGGACAGGTCAACAATTTATTTAACCTGGGGCGTCACTTAATGAGATCGGAAAATTATAGGTGCTTTCGTTATCGAGCTTTCAATGAATTGTCTGAGATTTCCTGCGCCTGAAATTTATAATGTAGATAAATTTTATGTCAATGTGAATAAGTTGACAGTACCCTTCAGACATAAAATATCCTTGAGTGCTTAACGTTAGCTCTTTATGTTGATGGAATTTCAGGAGAGGATTTACCTTTCAATCCAGCATCAACCAGTTGAGCCAGAAAAGCAGTAAATGGAATTATATTCTGGTTTACGCTGGCTTCTTCCAGTGCAGCCATATAATCGTTACGTTGTTCCACCGGAACAACTGTCCATGGATATCCACCACTGGCCAGCATGAGGTTCATTAAAAATCGTCCCATGCGGCCATTACCATCTATATAGGGGTGAATATACACAAAGATAAAATGTCCAAGTACCACACGAACGCTAGGCTCGGTTTCTTCCCCTAATAAATCAAATAAGGCTGGCATTGCATCACGTAGAGCTTCTTTATTTAGCGGGACATGCTTTGATTTGCGAATATAGACGGGTTCATTACGATACCCTGCTAAATCTGATGGTCGCAATATGCCAGCGGTTACACCCGGTGAAAACATCTCTTGATACCAAATACCATGATCATCGTGAATGACAGTGCCAGCATTTTCGTCATTCAAAACCCTATCAATGCTTTTCCGCACGGCTTGGTAAGCTTGCCAGTATCCATGGGCAGCCATTGCATTGCGTTCTTCCTCATCTTCTTTGTCTGGATTCCAATTTCCGCCACGCACTTTTTCAATTAATTCCCGGCTAACGCGATACCCTTCAATTGATAGAGAGTGGTAAGCATCCGTCACATAAATATCTTCAACTTGCTTAAGATACGATTGAGTATCTTTTGGCAAGCCGGGAGCAGCAGGAAAACGCTCAATAATATGGCCACGCATATCTTGCCACATTAATCGGATACGATTTACATAAGGAGATTGTTCTCGTTCAGAAAGTATTGATGGAATTTTGACCTCAAAAGGGTCATTTTCTCGAACTTTGTATCCGGCTCTATTCATTGTCCTCACAATATTATCGGCAATGCGATCACGGCCGATATTTCTAAAGGCACCAGCCAAGCGTCCGGCAACCGTTGTGTGACCACCATCAAGTAGTGGTTTTAATATTTCAGATGAGTCACGTATGGTTGATAACGCGGCGCGTATATCTGTTGGAATTTGAGTGAAAGAAGAGGGGGCGCAAGCGATTAAACTTGCAGGTAATGAGTACAGGCGTAAGCCGTACTTTTCTTCCATATCACGACCTTTTGGGAGTGAAGATCGTATATCCAGTAATGACGTATCATGTGGCAGGGCAGTGATATTGTTCCGCGCTTTACTGGCGCGAACCAATAGTTGTTTTGGCACAGTCCAGTTTCCAGTATGTAACGATAAAGATTGTTCTGGTGAAAGGCACCAGTCTTCTCCTTTGAGGTTTTCAAGATAGGCAGCACAGAACTTCCAGAAAGAGGCATACCACGCTGTGCTCTCTCCTGTCGCTCCATCTGGGCGAGAGGGAATATACCAGCCCTTAATCACCTCTTGCAGAAAACCATTTTGCGTTAGCCTTTCTCGGTGCGTTCGTGTTAAATTATCCGATCTTATGGCCACTAAGCCACGCTCTTGTAGCTGGTGTAGAATCTCAAGGGACTCTGCTAATTTTTCAGATGGGCTAGCCATATGCTGTTGTCCTATTCTTCGCTTATCGAGCTGTGCGATAATTCGCTTATTAGGTTGTAGCATATTTCGCTTATTGTGTAAATCGCTTATTCGCTTATTGTGCTGTGACTTAATTGAGAGGCTAGTCGAAAGGAAAAACCTGTCATCCGATACACTGACATATTCAGTACATAGGGTGAATGCCAAAATCACTTAATACCGCTATTGGCGATGGTTAAGGATGACCGCAAGATGTCGGTTGTATTACAAATTTGTACCAAATTCCAAATACAACCGCTATGGAGCTTTTATTTAGAAACATCATTATAATATTCCTCTTATTGGAGATTTTATTTGAAAAATCAAAGTAAACTGACCATTGCTATCTCTTCGAGAGCTTTATTTGATCTGGAAGAAGGGCACAAGGTCTACGTTGAACAGGGTGTAGAGGCTTATTGCCAATACCAGATTGAGCATGAGAATGATTTATTAGAACCGGGTGTTGCTTTCTCTTTAGTGAAGAAATTATTGGCTCTTAATGGTAATACACAGGAAGAGGAAATGGTTGAAGTTATTTTGCTTTCTAAAAACAGTGCTGATACCGGACTTCGAATCTTTAATTCGATTGAAAAACATAATCTGCCGATTTGCAGGGCCGCTTTCTCCAGTGGTGAATCTCCCTATCGCTATATTGAACCTTTTAATGCTGATTTATTTCTTTCTGCGGAACCCAATGATGTCCGAGAGGCATTAGATATGGGCTTTGCGGCGGCGGCTATTTTACCTTCAGCAAGCCGCAGTAAAGATAAAGGACAATTACGCATTGCCTTTGACGGTGATGCAGTCATTTTCTCTGATGATGCCGAGCGAATTTATAAACAAAAAGGTCTTGAGGCATTTGATGAGTCAGAACGTGCAGCTGCAAATGAACCTCTTCCTGGAGGTCCTTTTAAGGAATTTTTGAGTTTATTACATCAGTTGCAAACCAATTACCCGGGTGCTGATTCACCAATACGAACTGCCCTGGTGACAGCCCGTGGCGCTCCGGCCCATGAACGTGTGATCCGCACTTTACGGGCCTGGAACATTCGCATTGATGAAGCGATATTTCTGGGAGGTAAATCAAAAGGTGAATTTTTGAAAGCCTTTGGTGCAGATATCTTTTTTGATGATCAAACAGGGCATTGTGAATCTGCTGCAGAACATGTACCTGCAGCTCATGTTTTGCATGGTGTTTCCAATCAGTAATTCATTCCTTTTGATTATAAATAACGAGAAAAATATGCAAAGTACTTTTTTAGCCTGGGTTTTTAGAATGCCATTGATCAAACGATGGTCTCTGATGTTTTGTCATAAATCAGAGAGTATTGCAGAGCACTCACATCAGGTGGCTGTGGTGGCACATTTGTTGACCATTATTTATAACAAAAATGTGACAGTCGGAACTAATAATAAACGTTTAAGTCCCGAACGGGCAGCGACTATTGCCCTGTATCATGATCAGATTGAAGTCTATACGGGGGATACCGTGACACCGATTAAATACCATAATTCAGAATTAACAGTAGAATTTAAAAAGCTGGAATCAGTCGCAGAAAACCTCTGCCTTGAAACACTTCCAGAGGAACTGAGAGACGAGTTTAAGGGCTTGTTACTATCCGATCAAATAGAGCCTGAATATGCCAGAATAGTGAAATCTGCAGATGTGATTTGTGCCTATATTAAAACACTGGATGAGCTTAAGCATCATAATTATGAGTTTGAGCATGTGAAACAAAATCTTGAAATAAAGCTGGATAAACTGAAAGAACTTCCTGAAGTGGCTTATTTTATGAAAACCTTTATTGGTTCCTGTGTGACTTCGCTGGATAAGTTATTATAAATACAAGAGTAAATTTGAAGATTAGTTGTATTAGTATCATTACCAGGGGCTGTTAAATCATGGGTGTATTACGTGATACATTTTATCGTTATCAAGAATAAGTTGCCCGTCTAAAATAATAATTATTTCAGACAGACATCACTTTTCAACAATGTTACTGAGTTGACACGGGCTCAGCCTGTCGTGAAATCATAATTAAGGCTAGTCCATCAAAGAAAAAGCTGATCCCAATTAACAAACCAATGATCCAGGATGATCCAAATGGCCAGCTGAACAGAACAATTGCCCCAAGTGCAAAGGAGAGCAAGCCATTTATCAGCATGAAGAGCCAACCGTTAGCAGGTCTGATTTCAAAAGCTAAAGTGATACCGGCAAACCCAGCCAGCAGAAAATAGATTGCCAGCAGAAGGCCGAGCACTGAAAGTAGAACGGCAGGGTGAAATAAGACCAGTAAAGCCAGGGCAAACAATATAAAGGGTTTGAACCACATGGACAGGCTTTTGGAGTTGCTTTGCCAGGCAATATAGGCGAGTGCAATTGCGCTAAACAGAAAGATAATGCCAATAAAAGCGTTCAGAGTCAGACTGATCAGGTTCGGTAGCAGAATGCCGACTAATCCAATGATTATCATGATGATGCCTGTGCGGCGGGCATTTTTGATAAATCCTTGCAGGTTGTCAGCTGAGGTGTTCAAAAAGGGGTGCATTGTCTGTATTTCCTTTACTTTTCAAAAGGGGTTATTGTATAGAATAATCAGGAAAAGTAAATCATACCAATAGGAATAATGATTTCTAAGAGGTACAGTATTTGAGAGATATTGCCATATATTCTAAGAGTATGCTATTTGCTATCAATTACCCTCATTGGAGCAATTGAAAAGTGAACACTTTATTGTTATTGAAAATAATATTTCCTGCTCTCCAGTGGCAAAAACTATTTTTTAATCTGTTTGTTCTTAACCTTGCTCCCTCTTTCGTGAGGGACCTTCCTGAGAGTCTTCTAGTCCAAAGGACGCATGGAGCCGCTGATGCGTGACATGCCGGTCAGGGTGAGTTTAAACGACCAAAACGGCAACAAAGCCTGGAAACAGTGTAACCCATATCTCAGTGAGTGTCAGTGGGGTTTGGTGCGCGAGGATTACAGAGCTGGAAAGACTTTCAGCAATTCATATGTTTTTTGACACTCTTCCGGTTTAACAATCAGCCAGATCCTCAGAGAATGTTCAAAATTTTGTTTCTTTAGCGTATCCACAAAAATTAAAATAAATTCCTCCAATGTAAAACGCCCAAACTGTCCCCCCAGTACGGGAATGCCAATGGCTGATAGTGACTTGTCGCCAGTCAATTCAAAAACGCTATTCAATGCCATCTCAATCCATTCAGATTTCCAGGACGGTGTCTGATCTAAATCATGAACAATGGCTAAAAACCGCATGGGGTTAAATGACTTGATGAGCACATCACCGGGTTGATGTGCTGTTAATAATTCAGCCTTATTCGAATCATACCAGATTGGCTTATCATCACCTGGATCACGCAGCTCATCATCAGGCTTCAGAACCAGACTGGTGTCCTGCTCCTCAACCAGCGCAATGACAGGAAATGGCGAGTGATCTTCCGGAGCAATATGAATATCAATCGTATCAATGGTAATTTTAAATTGACTGCTGTCCCAAATAAGCTTCATTTTTTTCTTTCTTATCTTGCTAATGTGATGGATTGTTAATAATATTTAATTGACACTTGTAATTAACAGTAATGATGTTAATATAAAATTATGAATAATGCAAATGAACAACGACACTATTCTCTCGATGAGCTTTGCTCACTGACAGATACCTCAAAAAGAACTGTCCGCTTCTATATGCAGGAGGGCCTGGTTGACCGTTCAGAAGGGCAGCGCAAAGGCGCGTATTATCTTGAACGGCACCTGATGCAATTACTTGAAATAAAAAAGTGGCAACAGGCAGGTCTCTCACTGGAGCGGATCAAACAAATAATAAGAGATGAAAAAGACAATGAACTCATACCACCCATTCAGCCGCAGCAACCCGGCAGTCTGGAAGTATGGAGCCATCTCAATATTGCTGATGGTATTCAATTACAAATTGAACCTGGCCGTTCCGGACTCAGTCCTGAACAAATAAGAAAGCTTTTAAAAAGTGTGACCAAAGAGTTAAACAGGATAACAGGAGAAGAAGAATGAATGCGGTATTGCAAAATTCTGTAATAAATAAAAATCACTTAAATAATAGCAATCTGGTTTTAAAAGACATTGATATCAATGTATCCATGACAGGCCTGATGGCACAAACTGAAATTGTACAAACTTATGCTAATGAAGAAACTATCGCCATCGAAGCGGTCTATACCTTTCCACTGCCGCTGGATGCTGTACTACTAAAACTTGATGTTGAAATAGACGGCTCAGTGATCCAGGGAACCGTCAGCAAAAAACAACAGGCACTGGAGCAATATGAAGAGGCTATTGTAAAAGGTGATACCGCAGTGATGCTGGAAAAAGTGGATGAAGGACTATTCACTCTAAACCTGGGCAATTTATTAGCAGGACAAAAAGCCAAAATCACAATGATTTATTCACAGCTGCACAGCTGGATGAACAATCAACTGCGATACCATCTGCCCACAGTAATAGCACAACGCTATGGCTCACCCTCAATGGAACCACAACAACTGCCGGAAACAGATATGGCCGTAGAATACAGTTATCACTTTACCATGCAGATCAGTGGTCTTTTATATAATGCACAAATTACTTCACCCAGCCATAAAATTAATATCCAGGCTCTGGCTACCAAAGCTCTGGGTGTTCAAAATGAAAGAAAACTACTGAGCATAAAGCAGCCAGCTTATCTTGA
The DNA here is from genome assembly GCA_028571885.1 of Gammaproteobacteria bacterium. Taxonomy (GTDB): domain Bacteria; phylum Pseudomonadota; class Gammaproteobacteria; order GRL18; family GRL18; genus GRL18. The sequence goes on from JAPVVU010000094.1 coordinate 8,473, forward strand.
CCGGGATTTAATCATCAACTTTAGTCTGGAACAAACGACCACAGGCAGTGTTCTTATTGAAAAAGACAATGATACCTGTTCGGCTATTGCCAGTTTCAGACCCATTATAGAAACGAAACAACTCAGAAAACCTAAAGCCCTTAAAATACTGATCGATTGTTCTGGTTCTATGTCAGGTGATTCAATTGAGCTGGCAAAAATCGCACTCATACTGGCATTAGGTGAATTAAAAGAAGGGGATTACTTTTCAGTTTTTAGATTTGGCACAAGTACACAATGCATGACAAAGTCAGCATCCAGTGAAAGTCTGATGATGCAGGCAACGCCTGAAAATCTGATCAGAATAAAACGACAATTACGTTTTATTGATGCTGATCTGGGTGGAACAGAAATCTTCAATGCATTGGATGAAGCGCTGGCACTGAAAACACCCAAAGGGATCAGTACTGATATTTTCCTTATTACGGATGGTGAAGTCTGGTCAGAAGAACAAATTACCCCCTATGCTGGAAAAATTTCTGCATTAAAACAGCGAGTATTCACCATTGGTGTTGGTTCAGCTGTGAGCACACAACTGGTGACAGAAATGGCAGAAAAAACCGGTGGTGCCTGTGAGTTACTGGCACCCAATGAAAATATGGCGGATAAAATCCAACGTCATTTTAAACGTATATTCATGCCAAGGTTAGAAAATATCAGCATAAACTGGGGCTCTGATGTGTTATGGCAGGATAATAATAAGGATTTGTTCAGTGGTGATACCTATCATGTCTATGCCAGATTAAAACAACAGGTCGGTGATACAGTGACCTTAAAAGCAGAATATGGTCATGGTGAAGTATTTATACAGCATGTAGGCATTGAATCAATTAATGATGATACACAAAATATTATCAGTCGAATGGTGGTACAAAAGCATTTAAAGCAGATCGAAAATATGGATGAACGTGCTGATCTGGCGGTTGAATACCAATTGATGGATGAGACAACGGCTTATATTATGGTGAAGCAAAATAATGCGGCTAATCAGAGCCTGCCGGAAATGAGAAAAGTGCCGCAAATGATGGCTGCAGGTCAGGCTGGATTTGGCAGTGAAATCCAGAGTCTTGCAAAAATGGATTCGTATGATGACTTTGACGATATAGACTTCTGTTGTGAAGATTCCATAGATTCTTCAATGAACGAATCAGAAGACCTGAAATATCTTGAAATACCAGCCTTCTTAAGCCGTAGCTTTGATAAACCACGTAAATCTAAAGCGGCTGACCATGAACGTATTTTACTTTTCTCAATAACAAATGGAGACCTGAGTAAAGAATTAATTGAAATACTGTTAAATTCGGGTATCAGTTTCATTGGTGATCTGGTGCAAGTGAGCGAATATGAATTACAAAATAATCCGGAAATTACCGATAAAATGATAGATGAACTAAAAGCCTTTGTTTCTTCATTGGGGTATACACTTGGGATGAAGCTGGATAA
>JAPVVU010000095.1 GCA_028571885.1 Gammaproteobacteria bacterium
CGATTTGACGCAGTCCGAGCACAATAATAAACGCCAGATTATAATGCTCATTGTTTCCCCTCATGGGGCCTACTTTTGGAGGAACAGTTATTTAGTAATAAAATAGTCTAGAAATCCCCTTCTGCAGCACGTTCCATCACTTCAAGAATAATATTCTTTACATTTTCTGCTTCAGCTTTTAAAGCAGGAGGCAATGGCTTGCCGCCATGAATCATAAGATCCATATTGAGACTGTATAACCAAAGCTTACCTGTTTTATCTTCAACTAAACTAATTCGACAAGGCAGATAAGCTGAAAAAGCATCATTGTAATCCAGCATTTGTGCGGCAGTCAGGGAGTTACAAAAAAGGAAAATTTTAACAAAACGATATTCCTTTCCTGATCGGGCTGAAATATCCTTAGATAAGGGCAATTCACCAACATTTGCAATATTCAGCTCATTAGCTATCATTTTTAAACTTTTTTCAACATCGTCAGTACTTAAACCTTCCTCAACTGGAAAACGCCAGACTGTTGCACTGGCAGCATCTTTTGTTTCCAGTATATTTGAAAAGAGTTCGATATAAGTATCTGCAGCACCAGGATCGAATTCACTTAGAGTATTTTTCACACTAAGGAAAAGAATTCCAGAAGCAATGACTGCGACTAAGCCAATTAAGGCAAAAAGATTCTTAAACAAAATATTTCTCCGATTTTTATGATTTATTTAATATGCAAAGGGGATTTAGCAGTAAAAGTAGTTATCAAAGATGTTGAAAAACTTTTCAATTATCCTGTACCTGCATAAAATATTTTTATTGTAATTTTATTGGACATAAAACGATTATCATTTATTTTTAGTAATATAGCATAAAACATAATAATTTTTATGCTTTTTTTATTTTCATTGTATAATCAATGATTTAAGCAATTAATTTTTCATCTGGTTCATTTTTAAATAGAGATGCCGTTAATAAATTTTTTGTATATTTTTCCTTTGGCTTATTGAATACCTGACTTGTTTCACCTGATTCAATAATTTTACCGTCTTTCATAACCATAATACGATGTGAAACTGCTTCAATTACTTTAAGATCATGGGTAATAAATAAATACGATATTTTATGCCGCTCTTGTAATTCTCTGAGTAAAACCAATACTTGCTTTTGCACAGAAACATCCAGAGCACTGGTTGGTTCATCTAACAAAATAAGTTTTGGTTCAAGGATAACAACTCGGGCAATGGCAATTCTCTGTCGCTGGCCACCCGAAAATTCATGAGGATAACGCCAGAGAATGTTATCTTCTAAACCGACTTCAATTAATACATTTTTTATTTTATCGCGTCTTTGTTCTTTATTTAATTGTGGAAAATGAATCTGTAATCCTTCACCAACAATTTGTTCGATAGTCATTCTTGGTGACAAGGAAGAATAAGGATCCTGGAATACAACTTGAAATTCTTTCCTTAAAGGACGTAGTGCGGTATGTTTTAATTGATCAATTTGTTTTTCATCAAAATAAATATCCCCCGTACATTTTTCTAATTTCAACAAACAACGTCCCAATGTTGATTTACCTGAACCAGACTCACCAACAATACCCAAAGTTTCCCCTTCTCTTAGGAAAAGATCAACATGATCAACCGCTTTTACAGTGTTCGTCGTACGCTTAAAAAAACCTTTGCTTGATGAAAAATAACACTTCAAATTATGACCGGAAAGCAACTCTTTTTTATCCTGTAAGCTGTCTGTTTCACCTTCAGGGATAACACGTTGCGGCTCGCTATCAAGCAATTTTATTGTATAAGGATGTTGGGGATTGTTAAACAAGGCAGCTACATTCGCCTGCTCGACAATATTGCCTTCCTGCATCACACAAACCTGATCAGCAAAACGCTTGACCAAATTCAGATCATGAGAAATCATCAGAACAGCCATAGAAAAATCTTTTTTTAGTTTCTCTAACAGCAGCAATATCTGTAACTGTACAGTTACGTCAAGAGCAGTTGTTGGTTCATCTGCAATGAGAAGTTTAGGCTCACAAGCAAGAGCCATTGCAATCATCATGCGTTGACGCTGCCCTCCAGATAAAAGATGGGGGAAAGCATCAAATCGATAATGAGGCTGAGGAATTCCTGTCAGTTCCATTAATTCAATGGCTCGTTTTTTAGCAGCAGTTCTACTCATGCCTTTGTGAACAATCATAGGCTCCATAATTTGAGAGCCCACGGTGAATGTTGGATTGAGAGAGGTCATGGGTTCCTGAAATATCATTGAGATTTCACTGCCACGAACATTTTTTATTGCACTTTCATCGCTTCCAAGTAGGTTATTTCCTTGAAAATAAATAGAGCCAGAAGAGTAATTCATTTTTTCTTCGTCATGTAAACGCAAAATAGACATTGCTGTGACAGATTTTCCTGAACCTGACTCCCCAACCAGAGCCATTGTTTCACCTGAATCAACTGAAAAATTAATATCTCGAATGACATTGATGTCACCAGCAAGTGTCTTAAAACTTACACTGAGATCTTTCACATCAAGAATCATTTTCTCAGGCGTTTTTGTTTCAGCAATGCGGGTTTTATTATTCATTTTTTATCCACGTCTGGTGTCAAATGCTTCACGCAAAGCTTCACCAATAAAAATTAATAAGACCAAAGTACCAACCAGAACAGAAAATGTCGTCATGGAAAGCCACCAGGCATCAATATTGTCTTTACCCTGAGATAATAATTCCCCCAGACTTGGCGTAGAGGGTGGAACTCCAAGCCCCAGATAGTCAAGACTGGTTAATGCCAAAATGGCACCACTAATGCGAAAAGGCAGGAAGGTCAGCACGGGAACCATACTATTGGGTAAAAGGTGTTTAAACATTATAGCAACGTTAGACACTCCCATTGAGCGGGCAGCCAGGACATAATCAAGGTTTCTTCCGCGTAAAAATTCAGCCCGAACATAATCCGATAATCCCATCCAGCCAAATAATGATAATAGAATAACAAGTAATCCTATGCTGGGCTTAAAAATTGATGCAAAGATAATCAATAAATACAATTCCGGCATAGAACTCCAGATTTCTATCAAACGTTGAGTTACCAAATCAACTTTGCCAACGAAATAGCCCTGAATGCTGCCGATAATAATACCAATAATCACTCCAATCGCAGTCAATACCAATGCAAAAATAACGGAAAGACGAAAACCGTATATTAGACGCGCCAAAACATCCCTGCCGCGATCATCAGTTCCTAAAAAATTTTGTTCAGATGGACGTGCTGGATTAGGTATTTCTGCAAAGTAATTAATGGAATCATAGCTATAGTTATTTAGAGGATATATTGCCCAATTACCATTGCCAGTTATTTTGTCTTTTATGTAAGGATCGTTGTAATCTGTCATGGTCGCAAAATCACCGCCAAAACTGGTTTCAGGATAATCGTTAAATAAAGGATAAAAATATTGCTGTTCAAATTGAATTATTAATGGCTTGTCATTACTGATAAATTCAGCAAACAGGCTGATCACGAATAAAATAATAAAAATCCACAGTGAATAATAACCCCGTCGATTATTTTTAAAGCGCATCCACGCCCGCTGCTGCGGTGAAAGATTGATTAATTGTGCATTGGTAAGATTCTTTGTCATATTCTTATTTATTCAGCTCTTATGCCGTGCTGCCTGAATCAAATTTAATCCGGGGATCAATCCAAACATAAGATAAATCTGTAATAAGCTTGGTAAAAAGTCCGAGTAAGGTAAACAAATAGAGTGAACCTAAAACAACCGGGTAATCACGACGAATAATAGACTCATAGGATAATAGTCCAAGTCCATCAAGTGAAAAAATGGTTTCAATTAATAAGCTGCCGGCAAAAAAAGCAGCCAGAAAACTGGCAGGAAATCCTGTAATCAATGGAATCAAAGCATTTCTAAAAATATGCCTATATAAAATCTGATTACTGCTTAAGCCTTTCGCTTTAGCAGTCACAACATAATTCTTACGTATTTCTTCGAGAAAACTATTCTTGGTCAACATAGTCATGACTGCAAAACTGCCAATCACAGATGAAATAATAGGTAAAACCATATGCCACAAATAATCGGTTGTTTTATCAAACCATCCTAGTTGATCCCAATTATCTGATGTCAGCCCCTTAAGAGGAAATACATCAAAAAAACTGCCTCCGCCAAATAAAACAAGCAGTAAAATAGCCAGAACAAACCCAGGAATTGCATAGCCCACTAAAACAATGGTACTGGAAACAACATCAAATCGGGAACCATCTCTAACCGCTTTTGCAATCCCAAGTGGTATACAGGTGAGATAAGTAATAAAAAATGTCCACATACCCAAACTGATAGAGACTGGGAGTTTATCCGCCATTAATTCCATTACTGACTGGTGATGATGATAACTTTCACCAAAATCAAAGCGAATGTAGTTGCCCATCATTGTTATAAAACGTTCTGATGCTGGCTTGTCAAACCCATACAGCGCTTTAATCTCATCCAGGCGTTCTTTATCAAGCCCTTCTGCGCCCCGATATAATTCACTGGCCATACTACCCACTTCAGTCATTTGATCCTGACCCGTCAGCTGGGCAACCAATTGCTCTACCGGACCGCCAGGTACAAATTGAGTAATTGAAAAAGTAATCAGCATGACACCAAATAGAGTTGGTATCATCAAAAGTAAACGTTTAAGTATGTAATAAAGCATTAGGTTATTAAGTTTTTATGTTTTAAGTTATTGAGTAACTGATGTATTCGATGTTCGATATTCTGGTTTAAACCACCAGGTTGATAGCATCCAGCCTTCTGCAGAGAAAAATTTGGGCAAAATTTCAGGCAATTCAAACTTATCCCAATAGGCAATTCGGTGTGTTGAAATATACCAATGCGGGACCAGGTAAAATTCACTGAGCAGGACACGATCTATGGCGCGTGTCAGGGCAATTATTTCATCTCTTTTTGTTGTGTTTGCAAGCTGTTCTAACAAGCTATCAATTGCAGGATTTTTTATTCCCGGATAGTTAGCAGAACCATCAACATCAGCAGTTTTTGAATGCCAACGGCTCTCAAGTTCATTACCAGGCACCTGACTCTGTGGATAACTGGAAACGATCATATCAAAATCTTTAGTTTCTACCCTACGCTTATACAGGGCATAGTCAACAGTCCGATATTCCATGGTAATACCCAGCTTTTTAAGATTACGGGCATAAGAAGCTGCAATTCGTTCAAAGGCTTTTTGGGATAAAACCAGATCAAATCGAAATGCCTGGCCATTTTTATTTCGCAAAGCACCCTCTTTATACTCCCAACCTGCTGATTTAAGAAGTTTAATGGCTTTCCTTAAATTTTGTCGCAGTGAAGATGGTGCATTGGTAGTTGGTGGAACCCAGGCATCATCGAAAACCCCGGGCGCCAGGGAAACTTTAAAAGGTTCCAGTAATTTCTTCTCCTCAGGGGAGATTTTGCCTTTTGCAGCGAGCTCTGTATTACTAAAATAGCTGTTATTACGCTGATACTGGTTATAGAACAACATTCGATTAGCCCATTCAAAATCATAGGCCAGAACAAGGGCTTCGCGAACTCTTTTATCACTGAAAAGTGGTTTGCGGGTATTCATTATAAATCCTTGAATACCAACACTGTTTTGATGGGGAATATTGTCTTTTATAATCTCATTGCTTTTGAAAACCCGGCCGGTATAATCTCTTGCCCACATTTTAGAGTTATATTCATGTCGAAAATCATATTCACCTGCTTTTAAGGCTTCAAGGGCAATGGTACTATCACGGAAATACTTATATACAACCTCATCAAAATTGAACATCCCCTTACGAATCCCCAAATCTCTTGCCCAATAATCAGGGTTGCGTTTAAACTTGATCTGTTTGCCGGTATCATAACTTTCCAGAACATAGGGACCACTGCCAATAGGTGTTTTCATAGATGTTTCTTTAAATTCTAAGTCACCAACCCAGTGCTTAGGAAACACTGAAAGATAACTGCTGAGTAACATGGGCAGCTTGGCATTTTTTTCAGAAAAGTTAAAGCGTATATTCTGCTCATCAATAATTACCGCTTCTTTGATATTTCGAAGCGTGATTTTATAAGCAGGATGAACATGCTTATCCTGCATCAGAGTATCAAATGAAAATTTAACATCTTCAACGGTCACTGGAGTACCATCTGAGAACTTAGCTTTAGAGTTGATGTGATAGGAAACAGATAAACCATCATCGGCAACCTTAATATCATCAGCCAGCAAACCATAAAAAGAATAAGGTTCATCCAGACTCTGTTCCATCAAAGTTTCAAAAATTAAACCATCAACGCCATCAGCAGAAACACCTTTAAGCAGATAAGGATTTAAACGATCAAAGGTTCGAAATCCGTTTAAATCGAGACGTCCTCCCTTTGGCGCATCAGGATTTACATAATCAAAATGAGAGAAGTTTTTTTGATATTTAGGCGTATAGCCATAAGCGATTGCATAATTAGAAAAGGCTGATTTGCTAATAGAGAACACGCATAAAAAAATTAAAAACAGTGTGAAGTTGGTGGTAGTATGACCTTTTATTGCGTGAATGAGTCCAGGCGTCATTTTTTTCCGAATATTTACGATTTATTAAAAAATATATCTAGTTTATTATTTTTATCAAAGGTATCATATCCATAATAGAATTTATTACAAGTATAATATATCTTTTTACCGAGAGTATGAAAGTCGTTTTTAGTCACTTTTTTACTTAATTATATTATAACTTTCGTTTTATGATTTTCTCTATTGCGATAAAAAATTCATAAAATTACACAGATAGTTGTTTCCTTTCAAACGATTTCAGCATAGTGCTTTATCAATTTAGAAGAAACAAAAGAATATCAGTACTTTTTAAGGAGTCAAATATGGGATTTATGCAAGGTAAACGTGCACTAATTGTTGGTCTTGCCAGTAACCGATCAATTGCCTGGGGAATTGCACAGGCAATGAAACGTGAAGGGGCTGAACTTGCATTTACGTACCAGAATGAAAAATTAAAAAGTCGGGTTGAAAAATTAGCGACTGAGTGTGATTCAGATATTGTGTTACCCTGTGATGTTTCTGATGATGAACAAATTGAAAGAGTTTTTGAAGAACTCGATAATTTCTGGGATAACCTGGATATTATAGTTCATTCAGTTGCATTTGCGCCAAGAGAAGAACTCAGTGGTGAATATTTGGACAGTGTAACCCGACAGGGCTTTATTACTGCTCATGAAATCAGCTCATACAGCTTCGCAGCACTTGCAAAAGCAGGACGCAACATGATGGAAGGTCAAAATGGCGCCCTGTTGACGTTGTCTTATCTTGGTTCTGAGCGCATTATGCCGAACTATAATGTTATGGGACTTGCTAAAGCAAGCCTTGAAGCAAATGTACGCTATATGTCTGAATCACTTGGCCCGGATGGTATACGTGTTAATTCAATCTCAGCCGGTCCTATTAGAACCCTTGCAGCAGCAGGCATCAGTGATTTTCGAAAAATGCTGTCACATGTTGAAAAGAACGCACCGTTACGACGCAATGTGACCATTGATGATGTTGGTAATACAGCCGCATTCTTATGCTCTGATCTCGCATCCGGTATCACTGGTGAAAACATATATGTTGATTCAGGTTATAATCATATCGGCATGGGTGCACTGACTAAATCAGAAGATTAGTTAGAATATAAACGTAGGGGCAGACCTGTGTGTCTGCCCTTTTTTATGTCCGCTACCTTTATATGTTTGCTAGAAGTGTATTATACAAAATACAATATAGGTATAATTTGAAAATTTGAGTACAGCACTTGAATTCAACATCAGGAAAGGGCGAACACATAGGTTCGCCCCTACCCCCTATTCTTCTTCATTCAAAAGCTGAGCATTGATAACAATATCAGAATTAGAACGAATTTGCAGAATAGATAAAGACATTTCTATATTACCCTTGTTTTGTAATAAAGCCTTTTTTATATTTTCAAATAAAGCCTGATCACCACTATCACCATCTTCGATAGATTTGACAGCTATAATAGCAATATCACCATTCATCATTTTTGTTGTCGAAAATTTCATCTCACGGGGCATGGTAAAAGCTTTACGCATGATATCTCCAGGTACTTTCATATCCTGACGATCAACTGTTCCTGTATTTTCGATAGTAAATGAATTATTTTGGGCCAGCTCATCAAATGACACACCTTCTGTCAACTGCTTTACTAATTCAGTTGCTTTTTCCTGTGCTTTTGCAGTAATTAAATCCTGCTTTAAACGGCTTTGAATTGTTTCTTTGACTTCATCTAAAGGTTTAGTATTTGCAGGTATTCTCTCAATCACTCTAACTACAACTACATGATCATCTGCTAATCCAATTAAATCACTATTATTACCTTCTTCAAGTACATTCTCACCAAAAGCAATATTAAGTAATTTCTCATTGCTAAAAATCCCTTCACCACCCGCTTTAGTGATAAAGCTGCTTTGTTTAATCTTCATATTAAGTTCTGCAGCGACAGGTTCTAATGAGTCAGGTTGCTCGTAAGCAGTTGTCTGCATCAATTCTGATTTCTCAAAATATGAATTTTCAACCTGATCAATTTGAATGGCTTCAATTATCTTATCTTTAACAGATTCCAGCGGTTTTGATTCTCCCCCTTCAATTGAAGATAATTTGATTATATGATAACCAAAAGAAGATTCTACCAGCTCTGAAACCTCACCGGGATTTAAAGAAAATGCACTTTCTTCAAAAGCTGGTACCATTTCACCCCTGCCAAAAAAGCCCAGATCACCACCACTATCAGCAGAACCAGGATCCTTTGAATATTCTTTTGCCATTTCAGAAAATTCAGCGCCTTGATTTATTTTATCCAGAACCGCCTGAGCTTCTGCTTTCACTTTATTTTTTTCATCAGTGTCAGCATCTGTGGAAAAAGTAAATAGGATATGACTTGCCTTACGACGTTCTGCCTGAGTGTATTGTGACAGGTTATCCTGATAATATTTATTTATTTGTTCATCGGAGATCTGTATATCTTTAGCCAGTTCTTTTCGTGAAAGTTCAATGTATGCTAATTGAATTTGTTCAGGATTTTCAAACTGATTTTTAAAATTTTGATAATAGTTAGTTATTTCTTCATCAGTTACGGTGACAGCATCTTTAAATTCTTCAGCCTTAATAACAGCGTAAGCAATATCTCTTTTTTGTTTAACAAGCTGAATAACACGTTTAACTTCCTGTTCAGAGACAAAACTTGAACTATTGATTCCATTAGAAAATTGCTGTAGTAATAATTGTCTTGCTATAGAGTTACGATAGTTAGACTTACTATAAGCGCTGGGTAAGGAGCGATTATAAAGGTCTTCAGAAAAAACACCGTCAAGTTGAAAGTTGCCATCAGTACGAATAAACAAATCAATTTGCTCTTTACTGATAGACTGACCAGAATTTGTCAAAAAATTAATCAGAGCACGATTACTGATTAATCTTTCAAGCACTATTTTCTTAATAAATGCATCGTCTATCTGGCCTTTAAATTCTTTTGATTCAGTCTGAACAGCATTTTGAAATTCCTGAACAGATATTTTATAGTCACCCACGTTCGCAACAGATGGATTTGCATCGGGCGTGATGTAGCTATTAATACCCCACAATGCAAAAGGAATTGAAATCAGAATAACGATGACCCAGGCAAACCAACCTGTTGCCTTTTCTCTGATACTATGTAAAAGCATTAATTTATCTCATCTAATTTATTTAAAACAATTGTAACTATTCAGCGTATATTTCTTAATGAGCATTGTTGAGCCCATGGTCACTTTTTTTGAATAACTTGCAAAAAAAAAGCGCGTCAAAAACGCGCCTTTTAATATATGGCGGAACGGACGGGACTCGAA
>JAPVVU010000096.1 GCA_028571885.1 Gammaproteobacteria bacterium
TGTAATTATCATTAAACTATCGTAACTATTTAGCGTATATTTCTTAATGACTACTGTTGAGCCTATGGTCACTTATTTTTCTGACTTTGAGAACTCGCTGCGCTCAGACAATCAAAGTCAGAAAAATAAGCAACCACAGGCTCTTTATAAATAATATGCTGAATAGTTACAAACTATCTAAAATAAAATAAATTATCACCAAGGAGAACATAATGGAAGGTAAAAAAAATATCGTTTTTGGATTTCTATTTTTAGTCATAACCGCTAGCTTAGGGCCATATATGGTCGTAAAATTATTACCCGATGTTGAAAATGCATCGTTGGCAAAGCAAAAAGTATTATCCAGTTTACAGTTAGCGGTCAGTTCTGAATTTGAAAATCAGGAAACTCTGGAAACAATGACGGCAGAAGAAATTGCAAAAGCTAATTCAGAGGCTATTTTAGCTCTAAATACTAATTTAAATGCCAGATTGACCGTAAATACCATTAAAGGTGGTCCTCACGCACATGGTAATTTGGAAGCTTTACTGAATATTGCTGTTGGCCTGGTTTTAGGATTGCTTACTCTCTCATCACTTTTTAAACAAATTCTGAGTTGGATTTTTATAGTTGGTACCATCATGCATTCAGGCATGGCCTTCCTGGCAGTTTTCGGCTTTAGTTGGGCTGGAATGCTCTTAGGTACAGGAATTGGGCCTGTGTTAATACTATTGGGGTTATTTTTGATGGGGATAGCAACGTTTATAGGTTATAAGAGACAATAAATTTTTACTGAATATTGAATAGAAAAAGAACTATCTCAGTGGTTTTTATTGCGATAGTTCTTTTTTTGTCATCTTCCTGTCACATCTGTTTTCTATGATTAGTCTTAACAAATAAATAAAAGAGATCATTATGAGTATCCACAGTTTAGAGAATCAGCAGGAAAATCATCATTTGAATTTAAGTGCTATTGAAAAAGATGAAATATTAAGTGAAATTAAATATTTTAAAGATCGCTTAAAAACAATTGGCTATACCGGTGATTGTGCTTATGAAAAAAGACTATCAGGTTTTTATTTGGACACAATTGCTCGCTGCAAGCAAAAACTCCTTCAGTTTTAAATCCTATCGATACCCCATCAAACGATATAATTCACCCTTAATGACATTTTTTTGCGCATTTTTTATGGTGTCATTCTTCTGCCAATAACTGAGTTTTTTTTGAATAATTGGTTTGATCTCAGATTTTGTCATACCACTTCTTATTTCAGGTGAATAGAGCAGTTTTAAGAGTAAATAATCTAAACCTGTCAGTAATTTATAGATATTTCTATCGCTAAATATGGTTGGATGTATTGTTTTTGAATCATTGGGCAGGCCTAAAACCTGAGTCAATTCTTCAACGATACAAGATACTAATTTGCCATGTATTCTTGCTCTGTCAACAGGAATAATAACGATTGCTTTTATGATTTGGCTGTTTTTATTAGTTTGAATATTCGCCAGGCAGACACTGCCTTGAAGTTGTTTAACTGCTTTTGGGCTTATTTCTCTGCCTATGATCTGGTTGATATGCTTTGAGCGAGTTAAAAAAATATTTATATTTGCTTTCGATTTGGTTTTAACAAAAGAAATTGGTAAATCGGTAATATTACTTAAATGAGTGAGATGCATTTTCAGTAAGCGAAGGTGAAGGGCTTGATCACCTACTTCATGAGCAATATAAACGCTTAAAGGTTTTTCCCATTTTCTTACTCGAGTTTGTTTTGTGTTGTATTCATTTTGCAGCGCTATTTCGTAGAAACTCTGTTCAATGTATTTAGGATCTTGCCAATGTAATTCCTCTTCAGATATCGTTTTCTCTGATACAGTCTTTGCTGGTGAGACGGAGGCTGAAAACATCAGAGAACAAAATATTAATGTGAGAAGTTGTTTTTTAATTATTACCATGTTCAGTCATTATTGTTTGAAATTAATAATGAACGAATTGGCTCAGGCAGATTTTTTCTTTTTCGAGTGCTGCTGTCAAGACAGATATGACGAGTCAAAGCTGTTGAACTGATTTTATGTGAGCTATTTATAAATTGATAACTCAGTGAGAATTCATTTTCTTTGAGTTCATGGCAAAAAAATTCAATGGTGATGATTTCATTTAAAGCAACAGGCGCTTTAAAGTCAGCTTCGGTGTGACTGATCGGTAAAATAAAATCTGAATTAAGCATGGTCGCAATGGACTGATTATTATGATTTAAAAACGCTTCATAGGCATCATGGGCATAATACAAACTACGAGCAAAGAAAAGCACACCAGCGGCATCAATATCATGTATGCGCGTAGTAAATGTATATCTAAATAAAGGTTTAGAAAGAGGCCTGGCCAGCGAATTAGAGGGTGATGATGCCATGATTGATCTCTGGTGGTTCAATTAATGTGTCTTCCAGCCAGGCGCTGGTGGCCAATCCGTGAAATTGCTTATTATCAATTGCCGCGCATAGATGGGCAATGGGCCACAAACCATAAGCTGTTTCAATGCTGCTGGTAATGACTGTTTTAATTTTAGACTCTTGTGCCCGTCTGGCAAGGTGCATGGTATTAATAATTCCTCCCTGTGCCATCGGTTTGAGTACAAGTTGTTTGACTGGGTATTGGCCGATGCTGTTAGCTGCTTCAAGGCTGTTAACTAATTCAAGACTGTTATCTAGTTCAAGACTGTTATCTAGTTCAAGACTGTTACCTGGTTCAAGACTGTTACCGGAAAAAGATTCATCCAAAGCAAGGGCAATTGTTGTATTATTTTGCAGGTCCTGATATGCCGTTTGATCAAAATTTTTTAGTGGCTCTTCAATACTATCAATTTGACTTTCATAAGGTTTGAGAAAATTTAACAGCCACTCTGTTTCTTTAATTGTCCAGCTTTTATTGGCATCCAGTCTGATTAATGTTGTCGGTGATAGCTGTTGAAACAAATGTGCAAGTGCTTTTGCCTCTGTCTTAATTTCATTGAGTCCAACCTTTATCTTTAAACATTTAAAACCCTGGGATTCTGCCTGCCGTGCATGAGATAATAAATCCTTATTAAGGCCGCCTAACATAGCATTTACATAGATCTGTTTGTCAGTTCCATTATTATTACTTTTTTCATTGCTAAGTAAGGAGACAATGTCTGTTTTTTTATGTTGCGCAATTATTGACAATAATGCTGTTTCCAGAGCAAAACGACAGGCGGGAAATAAACTCATGTCAGATAATAAATTTAAACTAATGGGCTTACCCAACAGAGATGGCAATTTATCATCTAAAAACTGTTGTGCCTGAGCCAGTGATTCGGTACCAATTTCTACCATTGGCGCGCATTCACCAATGGCGAAAAGAGATTCATTGATGATGAGTTTAAGCAGAAAACCCTGACGGAAAAATAATTTTGATGCGGCGCTATGCCATGGTTTTTTGAATTTTATATTATAAGGCATAAGCTGATACTGCTTTATAATTAAATTATTGTCAGACCCCAGTAAAGAGGTCAGAGTATTTAAATGATTTTTTTGTTGCTGTGAAATACTCAATAGAATTAACCTTTATGACTGTCCCGATGATGACACATTTATAACTGTCCCGAAGACGACAGAGTAGATGACCATAGGCCGAATGATAATAATAAAGTATAAACTAACTGGAGTTGTGCTGTTTGTGCTAAAACCTGATTTAGTTCTGATGATATTTGCAGGCGTAAAAAGTATCGAATTAGTTTGATTGCCAGTGGTAAACTTAAAAGCGGCAATAAAACAGCCCATGAATAATTCTGCCATAGAATAAATAACAGCAGATAGGGATAAATAATCATGACAACATAAACTTTTCGGGCAATAGGGCGACCGATGTAATGTATTAATGTCAGTTTATTCACTTTCCTGTCACCATCCAGATCGCGATAATTATTCACCAGTAATATCGCTGCTGCCAGACATCCAATGGTACTGGCAATAATTATGACAGATAAATTAATGCTTTGACTCTGTAAATAGTAGGTACCGCCAACTGCCGCAAAGCCAAAAAATATTATGACAAAAAGTTCACCCAGGGGCGAATAGGCAATTGGTTTTGGTCCAGCGGTATAAGCATAACCACATAAAATGGATAAGAGCCCAAGAATAATAATTGCTATGCCGCCTAGCCAGGCCAGGTAGATGCCGGTAATAAAGGCAAGCGAAAAACTAATAAAAGCACCGAGTTTGATTTCCCGTGCATTCAACCAGCCTTGTTGAGCGGCTCTTTGAGGCCCAAGACGTTCTTCGGTGTCAGCCCCTTTTTCAAAATCTGCAGCATCATTATAAAGATTGGTGCCAATCTGAATACAAAGTGCAGAAATTAATATTACAGCAAAAGTCAATAATGAAAAATGACCATGAGTTTGCCATGACAGCGCCGAACCCAAAAGTACAGGGGTCACAGATATAGACAAAGTTTTTGGCCGAATAGCCAGCCACCAGATGGATAGACGATTCAATTTATATTTTACTCAAGACTTCTAACTTCTAACTTCTAACTTCTAACTTATGACTTATGACTTATGACTTATGACTTACAACTTCATTTAAGGTCTGCGTTTGTAACGACTGAAATCAGGAGAACGCTTTTCAATAAAGGCATTACGTCCTTCCTGACCCTCTTCTGTCATATAGAATAGAGCAGTGGCATTGCCGGCCAATTCCTGGATGCCCGCCAGCCCGTCAGTATCAGCATTAAAAGCTGATTTTAATACCCGCAAAGCAGTAGGGGAGTGCTGGAGCATTTCCTGACACCAGGAAACGGTTTCAGCTTCCAATTGTTCCAGTGGCACAACCGTATTAATCAGCCCCATATCAAGAGCTTGTTGGGCATCATATTGACGGCATAGAAACCAGATTTCTTTCGCTTTTTTCATACCAATGGTACGAGCCATAATTCCAGCACCCAGTCCAGCATCAAAACTACCCACTTTTGGGCCTGTTTGACCAAAGCGAGCATTTTCTGCAGCAATGGTTAAATCGCAGATCAGGTGTAAAACATGGCCGCCGCCGATTGCATAACCGGCAACCATAGCAACAACAGGTTTGGGTAGTGTTCTTATTTGACGCTGCAATTCGAGGACATTAAGGTGGTTGACTCCTTGAGTATCTTTATAGCCGCCATCTTCACCGCGCACTTTTTGATCACCGCCGGAACAAAATGCCAGATCGCCAGTCCCGGTAAAAATTATGACTCCGATATCTGCATCATAATGAGCGTGGTGAAAAGCCTCGATTAATTCAGAAACAGTTTCGGGTCGAAAGGCATTACGAACTTCTGGTCGGTTAATGCTGATTTTAGCAATACCAGCTAGCTTATCTGCACCATGCTCGTAAAGTATGTCAGTAAAATCGTATCGGCTTACAGTGTTCCAGGTCATAAAGGCTCAGAATATTTTTAAAGTTAATGTAACTATTTAGCGAGTATTTATTAATTACCCGTGTTAAGCCTATGGTCACTCACTTTTCTGACTTTGCTTTCTGTTATGAGAAGCAACTTCGTTCAGACAATCAAAGTCAGAAAAATAAGCAACCACAGGCTTTTTGTAAATAATACGCTGAATAGTTACAAGTTAATTTAAGATGTTGAAATAGGGTATTTAAATTTTCTTATGGCATTCTACACTAGTTTGCTGATCGATAATAACTTCCACTATCTGAATGCCTGACTGAGATAAAGCTGCGGGCAGCTTTGTTTCAAGTTCTTTGCTATTTTCTATTCGATGATAATTTAAACCATAAAGTCTGGCACTGTGCTTAAAATCCAGATTTGTTTCAGTTTTCCAGAGTTTATCAAAATCATCCAGTTGATGTTGCGGCAGATAATTGAAAATACCACCACCATTATTGTTGATGATTATAATGGTTGCATTATAGCCCAGTGCATTTAATTGTTTGCTGATCAATAGGCCGTTCATATCATGATAGAAACTTAAATCACCCAGCAAAGCAACGCCATAGCGGGTAATGTCAGGGTGTTTATTCGATGGGATTTGATTAGAAAGAAGACCCAAAAAAGTGGATAAATTACCATCAATACCGCTACTGCCCCGATTACAATGAAAGGATATATTTTTTCCATGAGCAATGGTGCGGGTGATAAATGTGTCAAAGTCGCGTATCGCCATTGAGCTGCCGCTGAACAGTAAGCTATTATCTGGAATTGTTTTCAGCAGGGTGCTAATGACATGTCCTTCAAATAAAGAAGCGCACTTATCAAGGGTATCATGGATTTTATTTTCTGATCGCTGATCGGACATCTGCCAGCTAGTGAGCCATTTTTTGTTGTTGGGTTTTATTGAAACCTCTAATAACTGCTGGCAAAGTCTAACGGGCGAGGTATGTAATATGGTATTGGCTTTATGAATGGGATCTAAACAATCACCAAAGGAACTGACAAGAATGGTATGACTATCCAGCTGTTGTAAATATTGCAGTAAATTTTTTGAAACAGGAAATTGCCCAATTCTTATGATCCAACTTGGCGTAAAATCTTTTTTATCATTATGATACTTTTTGAGAAAATGATCATAATTATAAATAAAATGAGCATCAGGTAATACGGATAGACGAAGATTGGATAATGGGTCAATTAGTACAGGACAATTTATTTTTTCTGCTAATCTGGATAATATGACTTCAAATCCTCGATTTTCCTGATGAGTTAATCGGCCGCAGATAATCAGTCCATTGCCGCTATTCAGTATTTGCGTTAATAAATCACATCTAGTTTGTGAAATGGATGAGCTGGAAACATTTGACTGAATAATTGGGGTTGAAGCTTCAATAGACTGTTGGCTGAGTCGATGGATAAAGTGATTTAATTCATTTGCCGTAAATCGTCGGGGTAGTAAGGGTTCTCTAAATGGAATATTCAGATGTACTGGTCCAGGTTTTTGATTCAGCGTCTTACCATAAGCTTGTGTCGTGATTCTTTTTAGATAATTACTTTTAAGCAATATTTCATCAGCATGTTCAAGCGCAATAAATTCCCGGACATGAGAGCCGAATAAAAAGTTTTGCTCAATTGTTTGATTGGCGCCGCAATTTTGTAACTCAGCGGGTCTGTCGGCAGACAGCAAAAGCAATGGTGTATAGGAATGACTGGCTTCTACTACCGCTGGAAACCAGTTGGCAACTGCACTGCCTGACGTGCAAATCAGAATAACCGGACTTTGTTCCTGTTGTGCCAGCCCCAGGGCAAAAAAACCAGCACTGCGTTCATCGATCTGAATCCAGGTAGTAATATCAGGATGCTTTTCACAGGCCAGAGCGAGTGGAGTTGAACGTGAACCCGGTGAAATCACGGCTTGAGTGACACCTTGCAGGGCAAAATAATGAATCAGGCCAAATGCCCATTGATAATTGACAGCGCCGATGGAATTTTTTATTTGAGTGTGGGGTTGTTTCATAATTGCCCGTATGAAAAGTAAATTTACAGCATTTCAAGGATTGTTTGTATTTTTAACTCAGTTTCCTGCCATTCAGCATCAGGTGTTGATTGTGCAATGAGACCCGCACCTGCAAATAAATCCAGCTGACTTTTATTCTGTTTGTGGTTAAGTTGAGAGCCTTCAGTTGTTACCTCTGTTGTTATCAATGCACAACGCAGCATAACCGATAAATCACCATTATTATTGCCATCTAACCATCCAAATGCACCCGTATACCAGCCCCGATGATGATTTTCGTTGTCTAATAACCATTGCTTTGCTTGTTGGGTGGGTAAACCAGCAACTGCGGGTGTTGGATGCAATACATCAATGGCATCAAATAAATCATAATTAGCCATCAGCTTACCCTGAATCGGTGTTTCCAGATGGTATAAATTATGCAATTTTATTAAATAAGGTGAAACTGGCATTTTTAATGTGTGACAAAGTGGAGCCAGACTTTGATAAATTGTCTGGGAAATAAAGTGATGTTCTTTTAATAATTTTTCGCTTTCTGATGATTCAGCTTCAGTTTGATTGCTCTTTTGTTTAAGGAAAAAAGGTATTTGTATAGAGTGCTTTTGTGAGCAATCCTCTGATGATTTGTTTTTCTGCTGAGCAGAGCGAAAAATTGTGCCGCCCAATGCGTCACTTTGAATGTTGAGGTGTTGTAAGCTCACCAGTCTTTCAGGCGATGCAGCCACAATTGTTTTTACTGATTTATTATTTGCGTTATTGCCTAAGTTTTCATCTGAAATTTGATAGCTGAAAATGGTACAGCTGGGATAATGTTTGATTAACTTCCGGAGCAGTTGAGTCACAGAAATTTGTGGTGATATTTGTAAAGAACACTCACGGCTAGTGACCAGTTTATCAAAGTTGCCTGACTGGATTTGAGCAATGGCGTTTTCAGCCAGTGCTTGCCAGATTTTTTTTGTTGAACTTTTTTTTAGGAAACTTTTTCTTAGCGAACTTGGTTGTCTGGTATTTGTATCAGATAAAGGCGCCTGCTTAACGGGGTGTTTACTCGTTTCAATTTGTTTTTCAGAATGCTTAAAAAATTGTTTCAATAATTCCTCAATAGTCTTGAAAGTCGAGTCATAACAAGTTTGATTAAGCTTTATATTAACCAGAAGTGTTTGTGTTGAATGGCTTTGTTTGATCAGAACAATAGGGATAGACAGCAAGGTATTCGGAAAATGATCCCACTTACCATCCATAGGATCATTTTCATCAAAGGCAAAAGCTAAAAAAGCAATAGGAAAATTTGAGTCAGTATTATTAATGCCGTACCACTTGTTTAATATATCAGAAAATTCCGATTTAATTAAATTGAAACGTTTATTACCCTGTGCTTCCAGAGTTAAAAAAGAACCTAAGCCTAGCATTGTGATACCGGAGTCAGGTTTAGATAAGAAAAAACTATTATTAATATCGACTGGCAATAATGATCTTGAATGCTCTAATGGGATTTCCAGGCTAACATAATGACAGACTGATTTTTCTTGTTGGATTTTGCCTTCAAGAAGTGCCAATTGAGTTTTTAGCGAATTGATTAATGAGCCAATCATTTATTACAACTTTTAGTATCACTTTAGTACGATAAGAATATGGTTTTAGAGTTTGGGGATTTTGTGAGTATAACCCATTTAAAGTACTGAAGGATTTATTTTGCATCAAGCAAGGATATAAATAGTCTTAATTCCTTTAAATATGCCTATATATTATACAATTACAAGATTTATTTTCCTGAAAAATAGGCATTTTGACATAGATCAATGTTATTAAACTCTAATGGTTTTATATTCATTCAAACAAAAACTGTGTCATATAACACAGTTTTTGTTGCATATACCATAAATTGTGTTATTTTTATGACGCAATTAATAGAAAAGTTTTAATAAAAAAGTTTAAAAAAAGGGTGCAGATATGAAAATAGTAAGCAAGAGCGTTGTCTCATTGCTAGCTGGTGTCAGTATTGCCATGGGAGCCATGTCAAGTGCTTCCGCAACATCTTCTTTAGAAGATGTGATGAAGGCAAGAGGACTGACTCAAAAGGATTTGTTGGCAGCAGCAAAGACCTATACTCCAACCGGTGGTCGTGATGAGTATATCGCAGTCAGTTCAGGCGGACAGAGTGGTCATATCATGATTTATGGTATTCCCTCCATGCGTATTTTGAAGTATGTTGCTGTTTTCACACCAGAGCCCTGGCAGGGTTATGGCTTTGATGATGAATCAAAGAAAGTATTGGCACAAGGTCAGATACATCCTGGCGAGATAACCTTTGGTGATACTCACCACCCGGCGTTTTCAGAACTCAAAGGTGAATACGATGGTAAGTACGTATTCATTAATGATAAAGCCAATCCTCGTATCGCTGTGATGGATCTACACGATTTTGAAACCAAACAAATCGTTACAAACCCTATTTTCAA
>JAPVVU010000097.1 GCA_028571885.1 Gammaproteobacteria bacterium
AGTGTCTTACACGAGTGGACATTGATTATTTATAATTTTATATTTATTCAGCAGAAGAAAAATACGAATTCTTGTAAAAAATTATGGTCAAATAAATAGTATTTATGAATTATAATTAACAGGGCAGTCTAAATACTATAGATAATCATAGTGTTGGATATCGGGAAAAATTATTAGCTACAGTACAGGAATAATTTTAATCGCTTATCATCACTTTCTCAGTGAATCAGTTCAAAGGTAGTATTAACTTGATGAATTTTATGCAATTATCAAAACGGCTATTTTTTTGCGGCTGTGTTTTCCTTTGCTGTTCGCACGGGGTATCTGCTGATACTATCTATCAATGGAGTGATCCATGGGGGCAAGTCAAATACAGTAAAACACAAGTTCAGGGTTCAATGGTTTCTGAACTGACAGAACTTCCAGAATCACAGATATCTACTGAACAACAAAAGCAGGAAGCTATGCTGAATAAAATGCAGGCAATAAGGAATGCAAATAAACTTTATAAACAGAAAAAAAACACAGAGAAATTTTTAAAGCAGCAAAAAAATATAAAGGAAAAGCATTGCCGGATATTGCGAGATACGCTGACAGATATAAGACTGAGGAACGCAAGAAGATATTACCCGGGTAATTATTATTATCCAGGACAGAATTTTTACCCAGCGAGAAATTATTATTATGGGAGATATGGATACTATATGGACTATAATTATGATTTACTAGAGAACGATATATATATAGAAATACGAGAATATTGCCGTTAACACTAGCGAAATAATATCGATTAAAAAGTATTAATGAATTTCCTATCCTTCATCCATCCGGAATAAAAAAGGAGAATACATAATGGGCGCTGGCGTGATACCATTTGCAGTACACAGGCAACAGGTGCATTTCTTATTTCAGAAAGTATTTAATGGCCGTAAAACGGGGTATTTGATTGACTTTGGCGGTGGTGTTAATGAAGGGGAAACATATCAGCAGGCTGCAGCGAGAGAGTTTGTAGAAGAAACTGAAACCATGTTCCTTTCAGAGAGTATGGAAGATATTAAAGTAGCAAAAAAAACACCAGCACGAATTGATCGTCAACTGGCTGTAGTGACCAAGCTGTTTGAGCGCACCTTAGAACTGCATCCTCATTGGTGGTGTCGTCGAGAGCCTGGAAATAAAATACCTCAAAAAGATTGGAAAACCTTTTTTATAGAATTTGACTATCAGGACTTAAGAACAATTAATCAGGAGTGGGAAATAGAAGACGGGCGGCAGACTCGATTTTCAAAACGAAGGGAATTACACTGGATTGATGCTGATAGTTTGTTATTTATTTACCAACATCATCCTGAAAAATTGTGGAAAAGAGTGCGCCAGCTGGTGAATGTCAGATTTATAGTTGAGACCATAAAACAGGAAAAATGTGTATTTTAAGTAGCATAGTAAATTTTACTACGATTGCTTCAGGTTTTTTCCTGGCATAATGTGGTAGCAGCTCGTACTATGATAAATGAGATTAAAACTATTTTTTCAGGACAATAACTTCAAAACAGCTTTTGTTCCACCTTCAGGGCGAGGTATTAATTGAATTTCCCAGCCATTAGCATCAGCTAATTGTTTTACAATAGCAAGTCCCAGTCCACTTCCTCCTGTACTGCTTCCACGAGATGACTCTAGTCGGTAAAAGGGGCGAAATACGGCTTCTATCTTTTCTGGAGGTATACCCGAACCACTATCAATAATCTGAACAATAACCATTTCATCATTGCACTCATAGTCGACAGAAACAGGTTTTCCATCACCATAGCGTATGGCATTTTCCAAGAGGTTATTGATTATTCTACGTAGTGCTAAAGCTTGTAAGGTCAGGATGCAGGAGTTTCCTGGAGACCACTCGATACTGACGTCATGTTTTTTGATATTATTAATAATATCATCTAATTCTTTATTAATATCTATTGGAGTGGCATTCTGTTCTTCTAATCCCAGACTTATGCTCAATGTTTCACTAATAAGATGGTTAATATTATCCAGATCATTGTGAATACTCTCCATTAGTTCAGTGTCACCCCCATCGTTTGGTAACATGGATAAAGCGAGCTGAATTTGTGTCAGTGGTGTTCGCAGGTCATGTGCAATGCCAGCTAATAAAGTGGTCCTGTTAGAAAGTAATTCTTTAACCTGAATGCTCATGTTATTAAATTCCCGTACCAGCACAACCAGTTCTTCAGCACCTTTCTCCTGAATAGGTTTAGGCCAGCGCCCTTTTCCTACAGATTGAGCTGCCAGGTAGAGGTGTTCTAAAGGAACTGTTAATCTATATGTTAGTATGACAGCAGTAAAAAAGATGAGAAAAAAACCGACAATAAGAAGAACAAAGAATACAATCGGTGGATTTACTCCTATACGTGAACGTGAAAAACCAAAACGTAAGGTTCCTTCTGTTATCGGAATATCCACCCAAAACCAGTGCTCACCATCTTTTGCCACACTTTCTTTTAAATGGATTTCTTTTCCTAACTGTTTACTCAGTGATGTCTCAAGAAAAAAAAGATAGGGCAGTAAGTTACTAAAATCAGATAAAGCTACATCGCTGTTTGTTAATATCAACTGGTGTTTTGTTTTCATCTTTTTTATAAATATTTCATGCTGAGCAACGGGAATGTTGTCCCATGTTTCTGCTGCATGAGTGATGACACTGGCCAGATCATCTGTTGCTCGATGTCCGAGTGGAATCACCATATAATAAGCAAGTGTTGATATGATAATGACCAGAAAGCCAACAGATACCACACCAATAATTGAAAGAGTTTTCCAGAAATAACTATGAAATGAGAAAAACTTCATATAAATTAGTGTAAACCTTCTTTTGAAAACAGATAACCAACACCTCTGATAGTGCGTAAGTAAATAGGCTTAGTGGGATCGGGTTCAATTTTTCTACGCAAACGGCCGACACAGACATCAATACTGCGATCGATAGATGAATGAGTATAACCTTTTGTTATTTCTAATAATGTATCTCGATCGAGTACACGCTCTGAATGTTCAAGAAATATCTTTAAAAGACTAAATTCACCTGTGGTGAGCAGGATGTTTTTTTGTTCTTTATTTTCTTCTTCTCTGGTAAGAGTATGACGCTCAATATTAAGGCAATAGGAGCCAAATTTTAATAGCGTATCTGCTGTTCTGCTTGCGGGTAAATGACCTTGTGTTGAGCGTCTCAGTACAGAGCGGATTCTGGCAAGTAGCTCTCTTGGATTAAAGGGTTTTGATAGATAATCATCGGCTCCCATTTCAAGACCAATGATTTTATCGAGCTCTTCACTGCGTGCAGAAAGAATGATAATAGGCATGTTTTTTTGGTCACGCAGTCGCCGGCCTATTGAAAGGCCATCTTCACCAGGAAGCATGAGATCAAGAATAACCAGATCAACGCTATGATTGATTAGGTATTTATCCATTGCTGAGCCATCATTTACAGCCTCAACATTATATCCCTCTTGTGACAGGTATTTTATTAATAAATGCCTGATCTTTGGCTCATCATCCACAATGAGCAGCTGTTGTAAGTTACTCATAGGGTGTTTTTTTCTTTTTATATATAGACATCATACAAAATCAATAATTTCACATTGTTACAATATTGTTACATAACCGTTATCAAGCAGACAAAAACCACAAATATACTAAGGTTATGCAAAAAATGAAGTTGCACAAAAAATTATTAAGTATTTTATGGGCGATAAAATGAGCCTCAACAAACGATAGGAATAGCATCAATGATACATCAAAATAAAAAAATTATGAAATTTATGCCTAATTTAAAGACTAAGAAAGTAATGCCTTTAATCTCCATTGCTGCGGCATTACTTCTTGGCAGCTTTGCTTTGGTATCAAATGTTAATGCTGAAGCGAGTCTGGATAAGTTGAAAGCAACGCTGGAGGGTCAGATTGATCTGATGAAACCTGAACTGGAAACAAAGGTAAAAGGCTTATCTACAGACACAAAAATGTCCATGATGGCAATATTAGCAATGCATAATCGCTACAGTGATAAAGCAACTTTGCGTCAGGTAATGCTTGAAGTTTTACAGGATTATCAGGGGATTGTTATGGGGATCATGACCGATAGTTCAGAAATGGCTGCAGATAGTGCCAGACGTCTTGCTAATCATCGCATACCTGTAGGTGGGTTACTTCCTTATCTTGGTCTGGAAAACATCAATGATGAACGTTTAAGTCTGCTTGAGAGTTTTAATGACACTGTAGAGGGAAATTCCATAAAATTGGCCAAAGCTGCAGATGCTGGAGATATGGCAAAAGCTGCAAATCTATTGGCTCCAATTACTTCAGGCTGTGTTGCCTGTCATGATGTTTTTCGCAGCAAGCCAGGTGTATCGGAGCTTCTAAAATAATAATTATAAAAACTTCCTGACCCAGCTTTGCTGGGTCAGATATTAAGTAATTTAAGGGGATGTTATGAAATACAGTATTACCTTATTATCAGCAGCGATTATGTTAGCCATTGCAATACCAACGGTGACTTATGCGGAAGAAGAAGATACTTATGAGGAACGACGTGAATTATCAAATCTAATTAAGACAATGAGACGAGTTAGAAAGCAGCTGCCCATACCTGTGCCATCAGGACTTTTTGGTGTTTATGCTTTTCCAGAAAAAGGACAAGGGGTTGCTGGTATAAACTTTCAGCATTATGAATTTGACGGCTTAAGACAAGGTACTGATACTATCTCAGCAAGAGAAGCGGTTGCTACAGCTCCCAACTATTATTATGGTAAATTACCAAAGCAGCCAAAGACTTTGAGAGTCGTGCCTAAGTCAGCTAAAGCCGATGTAATGTTTCCTTATGCAAACTTTGCCATTAATGATTATATGGCTCTGGTTGCTCTTGTACCTCTGATTCGTAAAGAGACTGAATTAGAGACCTTTGATGGAAAAACAGGAACAATAAGTCTGGGAACGAATACGGTTAAATCAAGCGGGCTGGGTGATATAAAAATGGGTGCCATATTCAGAGCTTATAATGGTAAAGATAATAAACACAATCTAATTATAGATGCTGTATTAAGTCTGCCGACGGGTAGTATTACAGAAAAAGATACTCAGTTAACTCCTTTTAATACCAGACAAAAAGCCCGTCTGGCTTATGGCATGCAATTAGGCTCAGGTACTTTGGATGCAGTTGTTGGTGCGTCCTATTGGGGTAAAGATGATCTCTGGGGATGGGGTACACAGTATCTTGCAACACTCCCGCTTGAAAGTGAAAATAGTGAGGGCTGGCGCTATGGAGACAAACATGAACTGACATCCTGGTTCAGTTATGAATGGGATCCAACACTGGTTACCTCTGTGCGTTTACGTGGTGAACATCAAGATGAGATCCATGGAAGCGATCCGAATATCGTTGGTCCTGGCTTAGGTGCCGATCCGGGAAATTACGGTGGGGATAAGGTGGAGCTTTCTATTGGTGTTAACTGGATGGTAGCAACCGCAAATAATATCAGTCTGGAATTTTCCAAGCCGGTCTATCAGGATCGTAATGGTGTTCAGGCAGATCATGATTATAGTTTATTCTTTAGTTGGCGTACCGGTTTCTTCTAAGCCTTGCTTATGGCAAGCGTTGAATAAAGTATAAGTAATATAAAACTAAAGGAGTTTTCAATGACAGTTGATAAATTAGTACGGTTATTTGCAGGGCTAATGGTTTTAATCAGTGTTGCACTGACCTATTTTGTTCATCCATACTGGATGGGACTTACTATTTTTGTTGGGGCTAATCTGGCACAAAGTGGGTTAACTAATATATGTCCACTTGCGAGTATTTTGAAAAAAATGGGTGTTCCTGAAAGTACTCCATGCGGTTGAGTCCAGGCTTAAGCTAAAAATACAGTTATTTGAACAATTGGTATTAAATAACTGTATTTTTAAATGACTGAGAAAAAGGTAAAACGATGAATAAAAAATGTTTTGGAATAATTGCTTTGCTGTTGTTAATTATAGGGAGCGGAGTTTATAAGTTTATATTTCAAGGCAGTGTGACAGAAAGTGCAGATGGTCGTATTGCAATTCAGTTAAATGCAAATGAAAGGGATCTTGTCTTAGAAGAAATGCGAGCTTTTTTGGAAAGTGTCCAACAAATTACTAAAGCTGTTACTGAAAATGATATGAAAAATGTGTCTGAAAATGCAAGAAAAGTGGGTAAGGCGGCACAGACTGCTGTACCCGGGACTTTAATTGGAAAGCTTCCTATCGACTTCAAGACGTTAGGATTTGATACTCATTCAAAATTTGATCAACTTGCACTGAATGCCGAAGATTTTGGTGACAGTAGTCAGGTATTAATACAATTATCGGAATTAATGCAGAATTGCGTAGGATGTCATGCTGCATATCGTATAGATATTTCCAGTAAATAATCAGCAGTTCTATCCTTAAACCTAGAGATTAGCTAGCCCAATTATAGCTAGGAGGAGTAATCAAATGATTTGTTTTACTCCTCTATTTTTTTCAATAAAAATTTAACAGCAATTATCATCAGTAGGGCAACAGGATGATTTAAACCATGAAAGTATTGTTTGTTTATCAGGAACAGAGCCTGCATGAGCTATTTTACCATCGATAACAACTCCTGGAGTAGACATTACTCCATAGGACATAATCTGCGCCATATCTTCTACTTTTTCTAAAGTAATGGGAATTCCATTTTCTTCGGTTACATCCTCAATTAACTTTTGTGTTGTTTTACAATTTGCACAACCGCTGCCTAGTATTTTTACATCAAACATTTTCTACTCCTGGATTTAATTTATACGTACAATTTAACTGCTTTTTTTTCAGAGCAGTTAGTCTATTGATTTAAAGAATGAAATTGAAAAACCAGCCAACACTAATGATTGAAATGGTTAAGATTATTGTAAATAATGCCAGTGCCTGCCATTTAATTACTTTTCTTAAAATCAATAATTCAGGTAATGAAATAGCTGCAATACTCATCATAAATGCTAAAGTAGTGCCGATAGCAACTCCCTTTATAAGCATGGCTTCTGCCAGAGGAATGACTCCTACAGCGTTAGAATAGAGTGGTACACCAAAAATTACAGCCATTGGGACGGCTAAAAAATTATTTTTATCAGCCAGACTTTCAGCCCATTCCTGAGGAAAATAGCCATGAAATACAGCACCGGCACCTACGCCGATAAGTACCCATTTCCAGATCCGGGTTACAATTTCTTTTACTTCAGCTTGAGCATATCTGTGCCGGGCTGAAAGGGAGTCATCCTGAGCTAATTGTGTTGCCTGTCCCATCTGTATTTTCCATACATAGTCTTCAACCCATCGTTCCGGACGAAATTTTTCAATAAGAATGCCGCCAAAAAAAGCAACAAATAAACCAGAAAGAACATAAAGGAGTGTAATTTTCCAGCCTACGATTCCCAGTAACATGACCACAGCTATTTCATTAATCATTGGGCTGGCAATTAAGAAAGAGAAAGTGACACCAAGAGGAATCCCAGCTTCAACAAAGCCGATAAACAATGGTACCGATGAGCATGAACAAAAAGGTGTGACAGCACCTAATATGATTGCCAGTAAACGGGCTGCTATTTTTGATTTACCCTTCACATATTCTCTGACTTTTTCGGCAGATAAAAAAGAACGGAATAAACCCATAATATAAATAATCACAACAAGCATAAAAAAAATTTTAGTGACGTCCATAATAAAGAAATGCAAACTCTCTGAAATGGGATTGTCAGGTTGAAGAGCCAGGAGCTGATAGACAACCTGATCGGCAAACCACATAAACATCTTAACTTCCTTTTGCTATAGGCATGATTAAACAAAAAATAGTAAAATTTAACTAATATATGGTTGACCATATATATGGTTTAGCGTATATTTTAATACATGAATCTAAATAATGAAACCTTTTTTAAAATGTTATCGGATAATACCCGATTAAGGGCTTTGATGTTGATGCAAAGAATGGGAGAACTATGCGTGTGTGAATTGACTCATGCATTAAATGTATCCCAACCAAAAATTTCACGCCATTTGGCTCAATTGCGTGAATATGAAATTGTAGGAACTCGCCGCGACGGACAATGGATGTATTATCAGATAAATCCAGAATTGCCTGAGTGGACACTGTTGGTGTTGCAGCAAACATTATCTGGAATAGGAGAGTCAGGACAGTTTTATGATGATTTTGTGATATTGAATGATAGGACAAAACAAATAAATGTATCGTGTTGTACCTAATGTAATAGCCAATGACATAAATATTGGTACTAATAACTGATCAAATTAGAGGCTTACAAAGAAAATGACTGGCAATGGGTGGCTCTTTAAGCAATGCCATTCTAGTGGACAATGATCGAGTAGTTAATCGAGAAGGGCTTCGTTTTAAAGATGAATTTGTGCGTCACAAGATACTGGATGCTATAGGTGATCTTGCATTAGCTGGTGTTCCGATTATAGGTCATTACCATGCATTTAAAGGCGGATATTCACTTATTTATGTAAAGGATTGAATTGTTTAACTTGAGTAATAAATTGCAGTATTAAATGTTTATCATTATGGCTTGCATAACGAATCTGAATGTAGCTGTTAATAATATCCACAATTGCTTTTTTTTGCCCGGGAAATTGTTCAATAGCCTGCTGTTTGATGGCATCAGGACCTTCATTAAGCTGCACAGACATGCCTGCATGATTTAACTTACGAATAAATTTTAAATAATTGTTATAAACCTTATCGGTTTGTTGATGGCGTCGGAAAAAATAAATACTCTGAAATAAAATGATAAGAGCTGCCATGCTGCCTATGAGCAGCAAGATCAAAGTCTGCCAGTCAGCACTAAAGCCCATTAGTTTTAATAATAAATTTTGCTTGGTTTGATCATAGCCCAGAATCCAGTTATTCCAGCTGTGTTTCAAATTATCAATGGATTGTTTTAATTGTTTATAGAAATTATAAAGTGCTGTTTTTTGTTGTGCTGATAATTGAGCTAGATTGGGTAAATTTAGTGAAGAGAAGCTCAATCGTTCCAGATTGGTTTGAAAAATATCAGCTTCAATACGCTCAGGTGGGATCATTGCTGTGGGATCAACTCTTACCCAACCATCCTCATCCAGCCAGACTTCAGCCCAGGCATGGGCATTAGATTGTCGCACAATATAATAATTACCCACGTCATTTTTTTCAATACCCTGATAGCCTGTAACGACACGAGCAGGTACACCTGCTGCGCGCATTAGAAGCACAAAGCTGCTGGCATAATGTTCACAAAAGCCCCGTTTTTCATCAAATAAAAACTGATCACTGGGATTGTTGATCATTACTTCAGGTTTTTTGGTGTAGTAAAAGGGCTGATTTTTAAAATAGTTTAAACCGGCAGAAACTATCTGTTTGTTATTAGAAAGCGATTTTTGCCATCTTTTACCCAGTTGATAAGTTCTTGGATTACTCGCCTGTGGGAAAAAAAGGGCATTATGGAGTTCATGTTTGGTGATCTGGTTGAGTATAAATTGAGTGTCTGAAGTCACCTGATATTGAGTCAGCTGATGAATGTTATTTTTATTGATCAGCTGTAAATCAGTACTGAGATAAAACCCCTGTATCGTATCACCTTTAACCTGAACAGGCATTTCAAGTGCAAAAAGCCATTTTTGCTGATGAGGTTCAAGAGTGACTGTATAAGAAATTGAAGCACCTGTCCTGGTGACAAAATCCTGAAACTTTTTTCCTCTGCTATGAGACGTTAATGGCTGTTGTTGTTTTTGAGTCCATAAAAAACCATCAGTCTCGCTTAGTACAGGCCCGCGCCAATAGAGTTTGTCGGCTGGTGGAAGAGGG